>NZ_JBEZJP010000045.1:0-30853 GCF_040653175.1 Actinomadura sp. NPDC048032 | reverse complement strand
CCCAGCCGCGCAAGCCCGAGGCGCCGGACGCCGACGCCACGCAGGCGTGGGGCCAGCAGCCCCCCGGCGGCCCGCAGTTCCCCGCCCTTCCCGACGCCGACGCGACGCAGATCGCCCCCGCCGGAGCGCCGGGCCCGGCCATGCCCGGCGCCCAGGGCTTCGGCGACGACCTCGACCGGACGCGGATGGACCCCGCCTCCCCCATGGGCGCCCCCGCCCCGATGGGCGGCATGGGGAACATGGGCCAGCCCCCGATGCAGACGATGCAGATGCAGAACGGGCCCATGCAGCACGGCCCGATGCAGAACGGCCCCATGCACCAGGGTCCGATGGGCCCCGGGATGCAGCCCATGGGCGCGATGGGGCCGGGCGACCCCGCGTACGGCGGCTACCCGCCCGGCCAGTTCCCGCCCGGCGGACCGGGCGCGCCGGGCCAGGGCAAGAACGGGACGAGCAAGCCGCTGGTCGCCGCCGTGGCCGCGCTGGTCACGGTCGCGGTCGGCGCCGTCGCGTTCGTCGCCTGGCCGTCCGGGGACGACACGCCGGGGGGCGGCGACCCGTCCCCGGCGGCGTCCCAGAAGCAGGTCGCGCAGAAGAACGCGATCCCGCCCGAGATGAAGCAGCAGGCCGCCGTCCTCAACGGGATCCTCAACGACAGCGTCGACACCCGCCGCATCCTCGCCGGGGCGCTCGGCCGCGCCGGCAAGTGCAAGACGCTGCCGCAGGCCATCCAGGGATTCCAGACGGTCGCGCAGCGCCGCACGAACCAGATGCGCCGCACGCAGGGCCTCAAGGTCGACAAGCTGGCGAACGGCGAGCGGCTGCGCGGCTCGCTGCACCAGGCGCTGGGGGCCTCGCTCCAGGTCGACCAGGTGCTGCTGAAGTGGGCGCAGGCGAACCAGCGCAAGTGCAAGGGCAAGCCGCGCCCGAGCGCCGCGCAGGTTCCCGGACGCGCCGACGCCGAACGGCGCGCGACGGCCTCGAAGAAGCAGTTCGTCGTCCTGTGGAACCCGGTCGCGCAGAAGACCGGTCAGCCGCAGCGGAGCTGGAAACGGGTGTAACGGTCGGTCACGCAGTATTCTCTGACCGTTCGAACTCACCGGGCAGGGGGCCGTCATGCGGTGTCCGAACTGCGGAACCGACTCCGCTTCTGGGTCGCCCAGGTGCGCGCGATGCGACGCGCCCCTCGTCACGCCTGGTACGGGCGACGCGGCGGCCTGGACCAACGCGGCCGGGGCAGGCGACGCGACGGTCCAGGACGAGACCGTCCGCGACCCGTTCACCGCGCCACCGGGCGGAGGGGCGCCAGACGCGGACGACGCCACCGTCCAAGACGACCCGTACCGCTCCCTCTACGGCGGCACCCCGTACGGAGCTCCGTCGGGCAGTGCCCCGCAGGCCGGAAGCCCGCCCGACGCTGACGACCCGACCATCCAGAACGACCCGTACCGCGCCCCGTACAGCGGTACCCCGATGGGCAGCCCCCCGCCGAACGCGGACGACGCCACCGTCCAAGGCGCCCAGTACGGCGGCGGGGCGCCGGGTGAGAGCGCCCCGGGCGGGGTGCCGGTGCCGTGGGAACCGGCGCCGCCGCCGTGGGCCGACCAGAGCCCCGTCCAGTGGGAGGCGCGGCCCGACCACACGCTGCACATGCCGCCCGCCGAGGAACGGACGACGCATCTCTCCCCCGAGCCGTGGGCCGAACCGTGGTCCGAACCCGCGATCTGGCAGCCGCCCGCGCCGCCGAAGCGCAGCACGATGCCCTACTTCCTGGGCGCGGCGGGCGTCGTCCTCCTGATTGGGGTCGCGCTGGGCATCGTGTTCTGGCCAAGCGGATCGAACTCGTCGCCCCCCGCGGCCTCCGGCCCGTCCACGGGCCAGAGCCAGGGCGTCGCGTCCGCGTCCGACAGCCCGACGAGCGAGGGCGACCTCGACGCGCAGGCCCGCGCCGTCAACGACCTGCTGGAGGAGATGGGCGGGACCCGCTCCGAACTCGGCACCGTCGTCACCCAGGGCTGCCCGGTCAGCGGCGTGCGGCGCGTCCTCGACGCCCGCCGCGGCGAGCTGGAGAAGGCGCGGGCCCTGGAGGTGAGCGCGCTCCTCGACGGCGAGGAGATGAAGGCCGCGCTCGTCCGCGCCCTTGAGGCGTCGACGGAGTCGAACCAGCGCTACCTCGCGGGCGCCCCCGGCTGCCCGTCCGAGAGCGAGGTGGCCGACGTCAACCAGCGCGCCAGCTCCGCCAAGAACGAGTTCATCGGCTACTGGAACGTGGTCGCGGAGAAGGCGGGCCTCCCCACCCGCACCGAGAGCGACATCTGAGTCATTCGGCCTGGGGGCTGAGGAACGCGAGCCCCTTGGACGGATCCTCGAACGGTGTGACGAAGCGGTCGTACCAGCTCAGGACGGGCTCCAGCCATCCGGTGACGCGCATCGTCCCGGCGACGTGGTCGATCTGCTCGTCCTCGTCGAACCCGATCGTGACGACGGCCAGGTCCTTGAAGAAGCCCGACTGGTCGTCGTCGCCGTAGAGGGCGGTCGCGGCGATCGGACGGTTGCGTTCCAGCTCCATCGACAGCGGGTGGCGGCGCAGGGCGCGGAGCCGGTGGCCGAGCTTGGCGTCCGGCGGCTGCTTGAGGCCGGGGAGCTGGTAGTCCAGGGGCGGCGCGAGGGCGTGCTTGTCGGGCGCGCCGCCGCCGTAGGGGAAGAGCCTGTCGAGCTCGTGCAGCCACCTGACCTGCGGAACCACCCACTGCGGGCCGGGGGAGGCGCCCGGCGCGCCGCCGCCGAGCAGCCGCTGCGCGACCTCGGCGACGGCGGCGGTGAGGTCGGCCGGCGGGTAGGCGGTGCGCAGCCCCCGCGACCGCCGCGACACCGCCCGTTCGAGGACGGTCGCCAGCGCGCACTCGCGGAGCCGGGGCGTGAGCCGCGACCAGGCGCGCCCCAGTTCGGGCGGGACCGACGGGATCGGGCGGTTCGCCACATGCGCCAGGACGAGCGTGTCGGCCCACAGGCGCAGCCACGCCCAGTCGGCATGGCCCGCGATCAGGTCCGCCTCGCGCAGCTCGTACAGGGTGCACGCGCGCCCCGAACGGCACTCGCAGCCGCACGCCGCCGACCGCCGGCCGTCCACGGGCGGGGGCGGGCCGGGCAGCTCCGCCTCGCGGCCCTCGCCGAGCGGCACCCGCACGCGCAGCGGACGGTCCATGCCGTCCGCGAACACGGCGGCGACGCCCGGACGCAGCGACACCACCTCGCGGGACTGGTCGCCGTCCAGGTTCATCGCCGCGCCGACCTGGTGCCGGTCGTCGAACGCGGGCAGCCGGTGCACCACCTTGAGCGCCGTGTTCTTGATGACGTCCGGGACGAGCTTCGTCGGGATCTGCTCGGCGACGATGATGCCCTCGCCGTACGCGCGGATCTCGGCGAGCATCCCGGCGAACAGCTCGACGGCGTGGGAGCTGCCGCGCTCGGGCCCCCGGTTGCGCAGCAGCCGGTGCGCCTCCTCGATCACGATGACGTGCCGCAGCGCCGAACCCGTGGCGCGGTCGCGCCTGCGCTCCCGCATCCGCAGGTGCTCGACGATGCGGATGATGAGCGTCCCCATGAGGAACGCCTTGTCCTCGTCGTTCGCGACGTCCTCGATGGCGAGCACGATGTTGTCGCGGAGCATCCCGCCGATGTCGGCCGGGTGGCCGCCCTCGAAGAACCGGCCGGCCGAGCCGATGCGCAGGGACCGCAGCCGCACGTCCACGAACCCCTGCACGTCGGCCATCAGCTCGCGGCCGTAGCCCACGTCCTGGATGACCTGGAGCGCCGCGTTCTGCAGCTGCTCCAGCGTCGGCACGGCGGGCTCGATGAGCGACCCGGGCACGCCCCCGCCCGTCACCACGTCCCACCCGTTGTTCTCGTAGACGCGCTGCAGCGCCTGCGCCATGATCTGCGGGAACGGCTCCTCGGCGTCGAACGCGGCCTGGAACAGCGCCCGCACCATGTCGATGTGCGCCTGGACGGGGTAGCCCGGCTCCGGCGCGAGCGGGTTCACCGACAGCGGCACCGAGTCCGGGTCCGAGGGGTTGACGACCGTGACGGGCCCGCCGAGGTCCTGGATGCGGCCCGCCATCGCCGCGTACTCCGACTTCGCGGGCTCGATCGCCAGCCACGGCACGCCCGCCCGGGTGAGCTGCTCCAGCAGGTGCCGGACCGTCTGCGACTTGCCCGCGCCGGTCGCGCCCGTGACGAACACGTGCCGGTTGATGGTCGAGCGGGGCACGGCGAACCGCCCGACCTCGCGGTCCTGGCCGTCCAGGATGGCGCCCAGCTCGATCTGCGCCTCCCCGCTCGCCGGGGCCGTCTCGGACGTCACGTCGAAGTACCCGGCGTCCAGCACCCGCAGCCCCGGCACCTCCCGCCGCGGCAGCCCGGCCAGCGCCGCCAGCGCCCCGGCCGTCGCGACGAACGGGAACCGCTGCTCCGCCTCGCTCATCGGCCGCACCTGAGCGGGCGCCGTCCCCGGCCCCAGCATCTCGGCGAACGACCCGCTCCCCTGCCCCGACCTCAGCCGGTACGGATGGTGCCCCAGCTCCATGGACCCGACCAGCACCGGCGCGATCTGCCCCAGCTCCGCCTGCGACGCGGCCCCGGCGACCACCCGGACCTGCCAGAGCCCGGCCTCGCGGAACGCGTCCAGCTCGGCGAGCCTCCGGTCGGCCCGCGCCACCGCGAGCCGCGCATGCTCGTCCTCACCGCGCCGCAACATCCGCAACTCGTGGTGCAGCTCGCGCATCTCGGCGTCGACCAGCCGCTCGTCGCACGGATCGGCGACCACGAACCACCCGAACGGCCGCTCCATCAGCGTGACGAGCGTCGACTCGAACAGCCCAGGCCCGGCCCCGGACCCCTGCGGCGCGAGCCGTCCCGGACACCGCGTCCACTCCATCCGCTCGGCCTGCCGCAGCCACCCGTCCCCGATCGGCACGCCCCGCGCCCCGCCGGGGAACAGCAGCCCGTGCGTCTCCGCCCCGGCCTCGGGCGTCCCGATCGGCCCCGCGTTGGTGATCAGCTCCAGCGGCGCCCCGCCGCCCGCCGACAGCCACCCGACGACGAACGGCCTCCCCGACCGCGCCGCCGACAGCGCCGCGGGCAGCACGCTCACGAAGTCCCACTCCGCGGACGCCTCCCGCTGCGGCACCGGAATCGCCTGGATCCGGTACCAGGGCCCCGGCAACACGAACGGCGCCCCCTGCGCAGCGACCGGCGGCCCGCCCTGCGCCACCCCACCACCCCACCCGGAAGGCGGCCGGCCAGCACGAGACGAACCAGGGGGCATAGTCACCCCAGCATCCAACCCCGCCCCCACCCCCCACGCCAATGCCCGTCAAGGAAGAACCCGCCCCCCCGCACGTCAGGGCGCGTCCCGCAGACCGCGGTCGATGTCGTCGGCGTGCTTTCCCAACCACACGATCTCCTGATGCAGCCAGGTGCCGGGGGTGGTGATCCGTCCGGCGCGCCGGTGCATGGCGAGCTCGTCCTCGACCCGGGCGACGATGAGCGCGCCGAACCCTCGCCGGCCCTCCTCTCCGAGCCCGTACACGTCGAGGAAGGTCCGCAGCAGAAACGTCTGCCGATCGAGAGGGCCGGCGACATCGGCGCCGAACAGCCACAACCAGGCGGCGTAGGCGAGATCGCGCGTACGCGGGCCGGGAGCCGCCTGGTCGAAGTCGAAGGCGGCCACGGGCAGGCCGTCGACGAAAGTGACGTTCAGCGGGGAGAAGTCGTTGTGGCACACGGTCTCCTGACCGCCCGCGATGGCCGCGCCCGCACTGGCGTCGTGCAGCCGGCGCAGCAACCGCGCCACCGCGGCGATCTGGGCGGACGTCCATTCCCGGGACCGGAACTCGGTCCGCGTCTCACCGCGCTGGAAGCTGAGGACCTCGCGCCCCTTGCCGTCGATCCCGAGCAGCCGGGGCGCCGCGTCGCAGCCCACCGCCTCGAAATGCCGGAGCAGTCGATGCACGAACGCCGAATGCGCCCCCACCGGCCGCCTCACCGTGTCACCGACCCGCACGACCCCCTCGGTGATCCGGCCCCCGCTCAACGGAATCTCCCGCTCCCCGGCGGACGTCCCGAGGGGGTCAATGCGCGGAAACGGACGCGCTTCGCTCGACGGTGCCACCTAAGCTCCTCCTAGTCGTCGGACTGCCGACCGGCCTGGCAATCAGAGCCGAATCCGCCCGGCGGCGTCCAACAACCGACACGCCGGCGCAGAACAACCAGGAGTTGTCGTTGGAGCTAGATCTCGGTGCCGTCCGAGCGTTCCTCGCCGTCGTCGACGACGGGCGCTTCACCGATGCCGCGGACCGCCTGGACATGACCCAGCAGGCGGTCTCCAAGCGGATTGCCAAGCTCGAAGCGGCCCTCGGCGTCCCCCTCCTGCACCGCTCCCGCACCGGCGCCGAGCCGACCGAGGACGGTGCGGCCTTCCTCCCCCAGGCCCGAGCACTGATCGGCCTCGCCGACCAGGCCACCGCGATGCTGCGCGCCCGCCACCGCGCCCTGCGCATCGACGTGCTCGGCCACAACGCGGCCCCGATCGAGATCGTCCGTTCCTTCTACGAGACCGGCGACGCCGAAGTCGACATCGTCGTCTCCCGCGGCGCCGGCTCACGCTGGACGGCCCTCACCGACGGCTCGATCGACGCCGCCTTCGCCCGCGTCACCGCACCTCTCCCACCAGGGATCAGGCGCGTCCCGGCCGCCCTGGAGCCCATCCCCATCCTGGTCGGCCACCGGCACCGCCTCGCCGAGCACCGCCAGGTGCCGATGAGAGAACTCTCAGGCTCGACGGCATGGATGCCCGGCAACACCCCCGAAAGCGAGTGGGCGGACTACTACCGCCACCTCAGCGCAGAGTTCGGCGTCCACATCGACACATCAGGCCCGGTCTTCGGCCACGACCACATGATGGAAAGGATCGGCGCCTCCCCCGACCTCATCACCTTCGGAAACAAGACCCAGTTCCCCGGCCACCCTGACGTCGTCCAGATCGACATAACCGACCCCACCCCGGCCTACCCCTGGTCCCTGATGTGGCACGAGGCCAACCGCCACCCGTCCCTCCCCGGCTTCATCACCCGCGCACAACACCACTCCCGCCCCCAAACGGAATGGCTCCCAACTCCCGACCACCCCCACTTCCCAACGCCACAATGACGGCGCCGTCGCCACCGCGCCCAGAGACCGAAGCCACACCAAAACGAACACGATCCAAAACCCAGCCCCAACCCCACCGGCCGTGCGAGGATCCGCATCACAGGCGAGCTGCTCGCCTGGATGAGCGGGCTCAAGGCTCTGTTTGAGAGAACGCCAGGTCGAGGAGGAAAGCGATGACGACTTTCTCCAAGTGGAGTGAGGTGCGCGCCGACGTCGTCGCAGCAGCGGGCGGCGAGGAGGCCGTGAGCGAGGGCCGCAAGCGCAACCAGGCTTACATCGACGGCCATCGGCTCGCCGAACGCCGCAAGGCCGCCGCCTGTCCCGAACCGACGTCGCCGACATGATAGGCGTGAACAAGAGCCGCGTCTCCCAGATCGAACGCGGTGAAGTCTCCACAGTCGACGCCATCGCCCGCTCTGTCCAAGCCCTCGACGGACAGATCTAGATCCCCGCGGTCTTCGGCGACGACCAGTTCATCCTGCGCGGTGTCGACACCCGTGCTGCCTGACTCACCTGGACCCACGCCGCTCCGTCCCGGGTTGTTCTGGGAGGCGCGTCGTTGAGGTTGGTCGGCGGGCGGCGGGCGCGGACCCCCTTCCAAAGTCGGTGGTCGGCTTCTCTTTCGAGCGGCTCGGTCTGGCCTGCGGTGTGATGTGCCGTTCCCGCCCCTACCGCGATGCTCATCGGCATGAGCAACGACACGCAGCAGACCGCGAAGACCTGCACCACCGCTCGGCGCAGGGGCCGCGCGATCAACGTCGCCGCCGCAGCGGCCGGCGCTCTGCTCCTCTGGGCCGTCAATGATCCCTGGGCCGGCAGCGCCCTCACCGTCCACCAGGGCGACTCCACCCAGCACATCGGCCCGGCTGCCGTCGTGGGCGCCGCGCTGGCCGCCGGACTGGCCGCCTGGGGGTTGCTCGCCCTCCTGGAGCGCACCGTCCGCCACCCCACCCGGGTCTTCCGGATCATCACGCTGATCACACTGGCCCTCTCGCTGGTGGGACCGCTGGGCAGCGGCGCCGACACCAGCAGCCGGCTCGTGCTGCTCGGCATGCACCTGACCGTCGGGGCCTCGCTGATCATCGGACTGCCCTACGGGCGGAACCGCTGCTGATCAGACGCCGGGCGCACCCCCTCCGCCGTCATGAGGGGTCGACGACCGCGAAGACGACCTTGCCCGCGTCGCCGGCCAGGGGACGGACGCCCCAGCAGCGCGCGAACTGGTCCACGATGAACATTCCCCGGCCCGTCTCGCTGATGGTGTCCGCGCGCTGGACGCGGGGCAGATCGCAGGTCTCGTCCTGCACCTCCATCCACAACGCGCCGTCGTCCGTGCGCCCGACCCGGAACGTCACGTCGCCGTCGGGCGCGGACGCGTACCGGAGGGCATTGGTGACCAGTTCGCTCGCCACCAGGCAGGGGACGAAGTCGTCCATGTCCCACTGACCGGCGACCAGCCGAACGAACCGCCGCACCTCGGCGACGACCGCAAGATCGTTCTTCACCACGATCTCGTTCCCGTGACATGCCGACTCGCCCATGATCGATCTCCTCACTCTGTGTGGCGAACACCACACAATTAGCAAGGTTTCTCGGTAGGATGTTGTTGCCAATTCGACTTGGTGACGACTGGAAACAGGAAGGCCGTCCTGGTGAGGTATCGGGGAGAGGAAACTTCGCGCTCATGCCTGCACGACGTCAACGCCCTAAGGAGTCCCCCGCGTTGATCGCCTTCGGTGGCCAGTTACGCCGGATGCGGGAGGCGAGGGAGATCACGCAACAGTCCATTGCTGATCACACGAACATCAGTAAGGCGCAGGTGAGCCGCATCGAGACCGGCACCAGGCGTGCCACTCGGGACTTCGTCGACGCGGTTGATCGTCTCCTTAAAGCTGACGGCGCATTGATCAAACTCTGGCTGGACCTGAACAGGAACGGCCACCCTGTGCCGATCTGGTTCGACTGGCCAGAAGTCGAGTCGGAGGCGGCCATGCTCGTGTGCTGGGAACACTCCTTGATCCCTGGCCTGGCACAGACCCAGGCTTACGCGTTGGCGATCCTGCACAACAACAAGGACGCCGCCGACGCTCGCATCAGCCGCCAGGCGATCATCACCAGAGAAGGAGGAAATCCCGCCCCCACCCTCGTACTTCTCATCGATGAACAGGCCCTCTATCGGCCGGTCGGCACCGCCGAGACGATGCGAGAGCAACTGGAGCACTTGGCAGAGATCAGCATGTTGCCCAACGTCACGGTTCAAGTAGTGTTGACAAGCGGCGAACATGACGGGAACACAGGCGCATTTGTGGTCGCGACGAAGGACGATCGAAGCGAGGTCGCATATGTCGAGACGGCCATCCGCGCCATCACCACCGACGACCCCACAGACCTGTCCGAACTAGCACGCACCCTGGTCGCGCTTCACTCGCGCACCCTTACAGAAGACATGTCCCGCGAGCTAATCAGGAAGGTAGCTCAGGAAAAATGGACCTGACGGACACCAAGTGGCGTAAGAGCAGCTACAGCGCTTCTAACGGAGGGAACTGCGTCGAGCTGGCCGACGCCGCCACCGGGGTAGCGGTGCGGGACAGCAAGGACCCGGACGGTCCCGTCCTCCTCTTCACCCGCACGACCTTGCGCACCGCCCTGAACTCCACCTTCACACCCCGCTGACCGACCCCGACCATCCCCACATCCCACAACCCCGAGCTGCGGTAGGCGACCCACGCCTGCCGTACTCCCGCTCGGACGTGCCGAGCGCGGTGAGGTCTCCACATCGGCGTGGATCCGAGGGCTCATGCCGACCGCTGCTGCACCCTCTCTGCTCTGGTCCAATCGGTTACGGCAGGTCGACGCAGCAGCCTGGACAGTACGAACGACACCACTCCGAACGCGATCGTCGGAAGGGCGGGGAGGCCAACCGGAGCGTAGGCCAGTCCCCACCCCGCGACCATGACCAGGATCGCGATCAGCACGCCGCCCGGCGCGCGAACCCCCGAAAGTGAGCAGCGCCTGCCGCATGCAGTGGACGGCCATGGGGCCTCCATGCCAGACGCGCCAGCTCCACAGCGCGACGACGGCCGCCCAGAACGCGGCGTATCCGGCGGCCTCAGGAGTGATCGTGCCTGCGCTGACCAGACTGAAAGTCCTCGCCACCGCCCAGGAAAAGTCGACCAGACCAGAACGCCAGCCGCCTCAAATCAACCACCCGACTCAATCGGCCATTGCGTGGACTATCTGTTTCTGGGGGTCGTAAGCGACCAGTCGATGCTTTACGGCCAGATCAATCAATACTGACGAGACCTCCTCAGAGCGCGACCACGCGATCGCGGCTATCAGACATTCATCGGTGACATAGAGAGCAGAAGACCATACAGACTCCTCCATATTGTCCTCATTGATATCCGGGTATATAGAAGTCACCTCATGATAGAAGCCCCGGATACTCGGCCCCTCTTCCACCACCCCTTGAATCTCATCAGCAAGTTGCTCATATATTTCGGCAGCCTCCTCTACAGTTGGAGCAGGCCATTGGAACCAAAAAGCCAGATCAAAGCTCATCCGCTACTTACTCCAGACATCGTTGCCCCATCCGGCCAAGCAGCCGAAACAGCGTGATGATACCACGGCGACGCTTCTCCGAGTCGACACGAAACCTGCCACCTGGCCCGATTTCGACTTTCCTAATAGATGTGCACGTCAAATACTCCGACAAGCGTGCGACCATCCTTGGTGGTTACCGTATTGCCCGGCGTGTTAAGCCAGTCGTCAAAGCTGCGCTGAGGTTTACTTCTTTTTGCCGTGGCACCCTTTACTTCGATACCGTACCAATTACCATTGATCTGAACCGTGCCGTCGTACTTTCGTGGCCGGAAGCCGGGCACGAACACCGGCGTCTCCTTGCGTATGACGGTTGCGCCGTCCAGTTCCAACTGATCCCACGCAAGTTTTTCCTCCTTCGCACCGTCTCGCCCCGGTTCACCGTTACGCTTGGCGTATTTCCCGTCCGCCGTTCGCGGAACCCCCTCGTCTCCACAACCGTTGTGAACCAGTACGGGCGTGGCACTCGCCAGCGCATAGTAGGTGTGAAAGTTGGCGACAGTGAGGTTGTGAACGCGCTGATGGTGGGTGGTCCAATGGTCGATGGCCCTTACCTGCACGTAGGTGCCGGCGCTAGTACGAAGCCACATGCCGGGCTGGAGGTCGGCGGCCTCGACCCATGCGTTGATGTCGCCGGCGACCCAGAAAGGATGGTTGTCGGTGGCGATGACCAACCCGCCCTTGACACGCTTGGCGATAGATGCCTTGGCCGGACGTTGCTCAGTTCCCTTGCCGGTACTCCATGCCAGAAGGGAGGCGTCGCCGTCGACCGTGATCTGAACGAGCTTTTTGTCGCCCTTGCTGATGATGGTCCCCAGGACGGGCTGGGCGTGCGTTTCTCCGGTCTCGGGGTCGGTGGCGATGACCTTGTCGCCGACCTTGATCTTTTCGATCGGTTTGTGGCTGCCGTCGTCCATGAGAACTGTTGTTCCTGGCACGAAGCTGCTGCACCGGCCGGGGCTGGGCGTCTTTCCCGTCCTGGAAGGTCCGCCTATCCCGATGCCGCCGGGGTGTCCGCCAGCGCCTTCCTGACCGGGAACGAAGCCTGCGAGCCCTAGAAGGAAGTAGTTGCGGGTCGAAAGGTGGCTGCATTTGAAGCCGCCCACCTTGCAAACCAAGTCACCGAACCTGGTGAGGATGTCGATTTCGCCGGGTGAGCAGGCACCGTTGACCGCGCCGGCGGCGCCGGGTGTACAGGTGGGGAGCGGGTCGTGCTGGTCGACCCAGAAGCGGCTCTCGCCCCTTAGAAGTAGTGCTTTGAGAAATGCCGCACGATACGCGGCTGCCGAAGGGGCGTGAACTACAGCGGTGCCGATCTTCGTCCTTACCGGTCTCCAGTACTTCTTGACTATGCCAGGAGTCCGGCTTGGAGAAGAACAGATGTCGTGGCCGCAGCCGCCGGTCGTGGCGGGCTTGCTGTGGCCGGGGTTCATTACACCGACGCCGCAGATGTCGGGCGGGCACTGCCCGTCCGGATCGGCGTGGGTTGAGGGGTTGTTGTTGGCGTAGGTGTAGCCGTTCATCTGCTGGGGGTCGGCCTGGTCCATGAGGGGGTCGACGGAGATGAAGCGGCCTGTCTCGGGGTCGTACTCGCGGGCTCCGAGGTGGGTGAAGCCGGTGGGGTCCTGTGTGCCTCCGACGAAGCCCTTGTCGTTCGGCCAGGTGGCGTCGTCGTCCATGCCGCGGATGGCGCCGAACGGGGTGAAGCGACGAATGGTGGCGGCTTGGTCGGTGGCGTTGATGGCGACCTGGTCGGTGCCCTGGTGGTCGCCGGTCAGGTAGGTGAGGGGGCCGCCGGCGGTGCGCATCGCGACGGTCTGGCCGGCGAAGTCGTAGTAGCGCGTGCCGGTCGCGGTGGTCGCGCCGCTGAGGAGGCGCAGTTCCGTGCCGCCGGGCAGGTAGAGGGTGGTGCCGGCAGGGTCCTTGCGGATGAGGCGGTTGCCGTCGGCGTCGTAGACGAATGTCTCGTCGTTGCCGTTCTCCGTGACCTTGGCTAGCTCGCCCTCGGTGTCCCATTCGAAGGTCTGCCCGGTGCCCGGTGTTCCGGAGTCGGCGGTCTTCGTGATGGTGTTGCCGGTGTCGTCATAGCCGTATGTCTCGGTGCGGTTGCCCGTTGGGCCGGTCTGGGTGACCCCGGTGAGGCGGTTTCCTTGCCCGGGGGGTGCGTAGGTGTAGGTGCGGACGGTGTCTGTGGCACCGCCGATGCCGTGGCGGGTTTCGCTGGTGCGGTTGCCGGCCTTGTCGTAGCCGAAGCTCTGCCAGTAGGGGGCGGGGCCGCCGATCAGCGTGCTGGTGGGTTCGGTCGCGCAGGCGTCGGTGGTGCCTTGGCTCCAGGCCTCGGTGAGGCGTTGCAGGTGGTCGTAGGTGAAGCACTGGTTGTCGACGCCGTCGCGGGAGGTGTCGCTGATCGACGTGATGGTGCCCGCGTCGGTGTAGTTGTAGGTGGCGTTGCGGTCGGAGCCGTCGATGCCCTCGCGGGTCGTCTTAGCGGTGTCGAGGCGTTGGCTGCCGTACTGGTAGGTGAAGGTCTGCCAAACGCGCTTCGGCGCCGTGCCCAGTTCGAGGATGGAGGGTTTTCCGGTGGGGGTGTAGACGGTGTCGTTGACGTAAGTGACCGTGGAGGTGGCCATGCGGGTGGGCCGCAGCCACGTGTCATAGGTGTTGACCAGGGTTTCGGCGGGGAGTCCGCCAGCGCTCGGGACCGTGTTGCTCTGGACGGTCCCGTCCAGGTTGTACTTGGTGGAGAAGGTGTAGGTGTCAGCCAGCGCACCCTGCTGCGATGGGATGTTGAGGGTGGTGGCCTCCACCCGGCCGAGATAGTCATACTGGCGGATCTGGCTCGTGTACGCGGCGTCCCCGACATGGCGGGTGGCGGTGGCCAGCGCGCCCTTGCCGCGGGTGACGGTGTCGTAGGTGAACGAGGTCAGCAGCGGCCCGTCCGGCGCGCCGCTGTGGGTGGCGGTCCTGCGGCCCAGCCCGTCGTAGTCGACGAAGACCTTTTTGTTGCGGGCGTCGGTGGAGGAGGTGAGCCGGTCCAGGTCGTCGTACGTGAAGGTGCTGGTGCCCATGTCGGGGTCGGTGGTCTGCACCTTGCGGCCGCGCAGGTCGTAGGTGGTCGTGAACACGTTCCCGGACGGGTCGGTGACCGAGGCGAGCTCACCGGTGGGGTTGTAGGTGTAGCGGGTGGCCTCGTACTCGCCGGTCGGCGTGGCGGCCTTGTACTGGCGGCGTTCGACCACTTGGCCGCGGGCGTTGGTGATCTGGGCGGTAGGGGTCCCGCCCGCAGGCGGGGTGACCGAGACTCGGTTGTCGCCCCCGTAGTCGTAGGTGGTCCGCCAGAGCTCCTGTTCGGCCTGCGAGCCGTTGCCCTTGACGAGCTTCTCGACGGTCTTGCGTCCGAGCCCGTCGTATTCGGTGCGGGTCTGAGTCTCGACGTTCCCGGGAGTGCCGACCCCGAACAGGGCGGGTTCCGGGGCACCGGTCGCAGGGTAGGCGGCGTAGGCCTTGGTGGTCTGGCCGCGGTTGTCGTAGAAGGTGTCGCTGACCAGCCGGCCGCCCGGACCGGGCACCTGGATCTGCCGTGAGCGCAGCCACCCGTCCAGCAACTCGATCTTGTCGACCCGCTGCCCGCCACCGGCGGTTAGCGCCTTGGAGGTGATCGCGACGATCTGTCCCTCGGCCACCCGGTACTCGAACTCGCGGTTGGGGTTCTGGTTGTTGGCCTTGGACCGGTCGGGCAGCCAGACCTTCCTCATCCGCCCCAGACCGTCATAGACGAGATCGGTCTTCAGCCCGTTCGCGTCGGTTGTCCGCGTCGGTTGTCCGAGCGCCGGATCCAGTTCCTCCGAGGTGGTCAGCGCCGTGGCGGCGTTACCGGACTTGGCCGGCGGAGTGGTGGTCTCCTTCTTGGTGGTCAGGCCCTGGGGGTCGGTGTAGACGGTCGTGGTGGCGGCCCCGCGTGCGTCCTCGACCCGGGTGGCCCGGCCGAAGTCGTCGTAGACGGTCGCGGCCTGCGTGACGTACTGCGGGGTTGATCCGTCGTAGCCGGAGAGCCTCTCCGTCTTGGTGACATCGCCCTTGGTTGGAGCAGCGCCGAACCCACCGTTGTCGTAGTAGGTGCGCATATCCGAGACCACCTGATCGGGCCGCCGCGGGCTCGCGCCACAGGCGACCGACACGGTCTCCACCCGGGACGGGAACGACACCATCCAGGCGTCGTCATTGTCGGCGTAGGTGGTACGCGTACACGTGTCGTCGTCGGGCGTGCTGGTGTCACCGAGATCGTTGACGGAGAGGATCCGTCCGATCCCCGGGCCGGAATCGGCGTAGCTGTTGTCGGTCTTGGTCTCGGTCCAGCCGCCGCCGTCCTTGGCCGTCCAGGTCCGGGTGTTGTCGACCGCGACGACGTTCGCGCTGGTCGTGCCCCACGAGCGGGTCCGGGAGGCGGTCTGCTTCCTCCACGGGGCGTTCACCGTCTTGCTGTGGACGGCCCCGTCGGGCTTCGTGTATTGGACGGTCTTGAGGGTGAAGCCGGCCAGCGCGTCGTGGTCGGTGTAGGTGCCGCCCTCGCCGTCGGAGACGGTGACCGACTTGGACCCGCCGGCCTTGTTCTCGCGGTCGCCGTCCATGCCGCGCAGGTAGTAGGCGTCGGACTGCGTCGCCGGAGCGGCCGGGTCACCGGTGAGGGTGCGGACCTGGCCGTAACCGCGCCACTGCGACCAGGTCTTGCGCTTCTCCTTCGTGAGCCCGTCGTCGTCGTCGAAGTGCCAGGCGGCCCCACCGAGGTACTCGTACTTAGTGGACATGTCCGGAGCCAGTCCGGTTCGGTCGGTCTGGATCACCGAGGTCACCACGTACTTGTGGAACCAGTCGGTGATCGGGTCCTCCCGGCCGGGCGGCTGCCAGATCACCGGCATGCACCGGGTCGTGTTCGTCTCCGGTGTGGGGAGGTCCGCCAGGGAGCAGTCCTTCTCGGGGTCGGAGTAACCGACGTCGATCTGCCCGCCGGACTCGTCGTAGATGGCACCGAGCCGGTAGCGGATGTAGGGCAGGATGTCGTCGCCGGTCTTGTCCAGGCGGTTCGGCATCTGGACGTGGTTGAACGTCACCTTCGGCAACGTCACCGCGCCGCCGCCGTCGGTGGCTGCGTGGCCCGTCTGGACGATCTCCTTGAGCAGCAGGTCCCGCTCGACGTCGGCCAGGCCCCACTTGTGGTCCAGCGACCAGGAGTCCACCGGCCGGTAATCCGAGCCGTCGGCGGTGAGGATCTGGGTGGTGACCTTCGTCAGCCGCTTGCGGGACCAGAACGTCGGCGACAGGGAGCCGTGGGTGTCCTTACACTCCTGACCGGCGTCGCAGTGCAGGTCCCACGGGACGTCCCACCACCGGTCCGGGTTGGCGCCGATCTTGGCCGGGTCGCAGTCGAAGTTCGCTTCCGGGATGCAGCGCTCGGAGGTGTCGAAGCCGACCTGCGCGGGAGCCTTGGCGAAGAGGGCGTCCTTGCGCAGTCCGTAGGAGATCGTCTTCAGGTACCCGCCGCGCACGTACGGCGTCTCGTCCCCGGTCTTGAGGTTGCGGCCGTAGTGGTTGGTCTCCTGCCCGTAGGTGTAGGTGATGGCGTTGCCGGACGGGTCGACGACGTAGTCGAGATTCCAGTGGTACGCCTGCTGGCACCACGAACCAGCGAAGGTGGAGTCGTGGCAGGGCTCGTCGGCGTCGTCGCCGAACACTGGCGACGTCCACGTGGAGCCGGTTTCCGGCTTTCCGCTCGTCCAGTTCGGCAGCCGGTTCAGCCCGAAGAAGTACTGGGTGCCGTCAGTGGTGGTGACCTTCCAGTACTCACCGTTGTCGTCGCCGTTGCCGTTGGACGAACTGGTGAGCTTCTCGAACTTCGTGCCGTCGTCGCCCTTCATCCGCCAGGAGCCGTCGGCGGCCTTGATCAGCTCCCCGCCCTTGCCGTTCCACGTCACCGTGGCGTTGTCATATCCCCAGCATTGGTCACCAGGCGAGTTGCCCCACTCGTCCTTGGGCGCGTCGTCGTCCTCGCACGACTTGTAGCGCCTCTCGATGAAACCCGGCCACAGATCGAACCCCTCACCGACCCACGACGGCTGGCCGTTGCTGTTGGCGGTCTTGCCGTCCACGCTTCCGGAGGAGTACGTGACCTGGACCTTCGGCGTCAGCCCGCCGGGAACGGGCGGAACGCGCATCGGGTACGACCAGGTGAAGTCCCCACTGTTGCCGCCCCCGCCCCACGTCGATGACGCCTCCAGCGAGGTCGCCTTGTAGTCGCCCTGCGAACTGTCCGAGCCGGCGGCCGCGACCAGCAGGGTGGCGTTCTGCTGCGCCGCGGCCGGGGAGCCGGACGCCGCCGCGGGCCCCGCCTCGATGTCGGCGGTCAAAGTCCGGGCCGCTCCGTCGTTGCGCGCCACGACCGGCACAGCGGTCCGGCACTCCGGCTTCTCCGGCGTGACCAGCGCGCACTGCGGCACCTGCGTCAGCCGCAACCGCGCGCCGTAGCCGCCCCCGAACGCCTGCGCGAACCGCGAGTAGTCCAGCCGGACGCGCACCCGGCCCGGCGCGGCGGCGTCCGTGCGCGCCACCGTGAACGCCAGCCCGTCCAACCCGATCCGCCGGCTGGTCTGCTGGTCCAGGACCTCTACGCGTACACGGTCGGCGGCGGGCACGGCTCGGGCGGACCTGGTCTGCTCGCCCGGTGGCAACACGCGCACGGGCAGTCCGCCCGCCCTCGCCCCGGTGCCCCCCGTACCGGAAGGGACATCGACCTCTGCCCTTCCCGGCTTCGGCCACGCGGCCTCGGCGGCGGGGCCCGACTTCACCTGGTCGGCCTTCCGCGGACGGGCCTTCAGGTCATGGCCCGGCACCGGCTTCTCGTGGTGCGCGACCTTCGGACGGTCCGAGTTCGGCGGGTCGGCCAACGCCGGTGGAACCGATACCAGTCCGGTCGGCATCGCCACCGCGAGCACGGCCGCGACCAGCGTCACGCCCCGGCGGGCTCCAAGGACCAACCTCCTGCGTCCGGTCGGCCCAGACGGCTTCCGGCCTGCGTTCACGACGTCCTCCATCGCCGCCCCGGGCAGGGGGCGCTCAGCGGATCACGAAGAGAGAGGGAAAAGGGCCGGGAGGTCCACCGCCCGCACCGCGAGTGCGGGCGGCGGACCATGCGGTCTAGGGTCCGTCCTCGGTGGGAAGCTCGATGTCGCCTGCCAGGGACTGGACCTGCTCGGTGGTCAGAGCGCCCTGGTAGGCCCACAGGTCGTCGACC
Source organism: Actinomadura sp. NPDC048032 (assembly GCF_040653175.1). Classification (NCBI taxonomy): domain Bacteria; kingdom Bacillati; phylum Actinomycetota; class Actinomycetes; order Streptosporangiales; family Thermomonosporaceae; genus Actinomadura; species Actinomadura sp. NPDC048032. The sequence goes on along the minus strand of NZ_JBEZJP010000045.1, from coordinate 12,759 downwards.
GCGTCGGTCCAGAACTCGGTGCCGTCCGCTGCGCCGAACTTGCTTCGGCCGACCTGCAGGCCTCCGTTGCCCGACGCCTTGAAACCGACGATCTGGTCCTCTTGCGAGATCCCGTCCGCGGTCTCCTCCAGTTGCCCGTTGACGTACAGGCTGACGCGGTCGCGCAGAGCGTCGTAGACCACCGCGACATGCGACCAGTCCTGCGGCAGGAAACCCGAATGCGAAGCCGTCAGCGCGGGTGCGGCCCCGTCGTCGGAGTTGTGCATCACAACCTGCCACACGCCTTGTTCTTCGGGATCTTGGCCAGGGACGTAGCGCAGAGCGAACGCGTTCGTCGCCATGCCCGGCTGGGAGAACACCGTCGCCGACTGCAACGGGCGTCCCGCATTGCGCACCCATCCAGCGACCGTGAAGCTTTCATTCGTCGTCACCGCAGGATCGGCCGTTTCGGCGAACGCCTTCTGCGCCGGATCCAGTTTCAGCCCCGCCGCCGACACCCACCCTTTGAAACCCGCGGTCGGGTCAATGGCAGCGCCGTTGCGCAGGACGAGCTCGGGCGCCCCGGCAGGTTCTCCCAAACCATCCTCGTTCAACTTCCACCGGGCCTTCAGCACCGGATGCTCGGTGAGCATCTCTTGAGCTTCCTGCTGCCCGACGATCCGGTCATAGACCCGCACCTCGTCTACCCGTCCGGGCCAATGGTCGGCCTGCTGCCCCGACCACGAACTCCTTCCGATCTGGAAACCGCCCGCGGCGTTCCAGGCAGAGGGCATCTCCGGACTCGGTGTTCCAGGTTCGCCGTTGACGTAGATCTGCAGACGCTTGGAATTGGCGTCGTACACGCCAACCAGGTGGGTCCAGGCGTTCAACTCAGCCTGACGGGGAGAATAAGCCTGGTAGGACGCTGCCCCAGTGGAGTCTGATGTGAGCTTGGACAGCGCCCACTTACGGGTTGCCGGTTCGAACTTGAGATAGAAGCCGCTGATACTCGCCCCATCCTGGCTGAGCACGGTGCGAGTGCGTCCCCCAGGGTCTTCAAGGCGGACCCAGGCCGACACCGCGAAGCTCTTCGTGGTGTCGACCAACGGGGCGCTGGTGGATGCGTGGCCGGTGACACCGTCGATCTGGAGCCCCTGATCGACCTGGCCGTCGACACCTGTGGTGACTCCGCCATGGACGGTCGCGGACACAGCGGGCTCTGCATCCCGGGTCACTGCCTGCAGCGTGGTGGCGCCTGCCCCCTCATCGAGATCGAACCGTGCCACCGGGTCCGATCCGGCATTGGCGCGGAATTCGTAGGAGACCGGGGTGCCGTTCTGATTTGACGGGGCGAACGCCTGGACGGTGACGATGTTCGGCCCGGAGCGGGTCGGTGCGATCCCCACCTGCCGTGCGGCGCCGGCGGTCGTGGTCACGGTCCGGCCCGGTTCGTCGTTGACCGTGATGACGTAACGGTCGGCGACGGCTGCGGAGTCGGCGATGGTGAACACGCCGGTCTGCCCAACGCTTCCGTGCCAGGTGTCATCGGCCGGATAGTCCGTCGAGGTGATGGTCGGCTTGGCCGGCACCGAGGGGTCGTAGTAGAAGTAGCAGCCGGTTTGGGCGCCGTCGTAGGACCAAGGGCCCCATTGCTCGCCGTCCCAAGAGCGGACACCCCAGGCGATCTTGGTCTTCTGGGGGGTGGTGGACGGCAGTTTCACCTGGAACCGGGTGTTGGAGGTCTTGGCCGGGGTGAGGGCGGACGTCCACTTGGGGCCCCAGTCCGACCCGTCGGCCTTCGTGGCCCAGTGCAGCGTGAACTGCCCCTGCACCTTGTTCTTGTCCTCGGTGTCGGGGTCCTTGAGGTAGGCGTACAGGGTCGAGAGGTCATTGACCGTCTTGGCCTGCCCGCTGGGCAGGCACTTGGTGCCGGGATCGGCGAACATCGTGTCGGTGTCGGGCTGAAGCGGCGGGTTGTTGTACTGCACCTTCAGGTAGGCGTCATCGGAGAACCGCTTCCACCAGTCCATCGTGGACTCGCTGTAGGCCTTCAGTCCGAAGGTGATCGTCGAATAGCCCTTGTTCACCGCGTCCTGAACGTGCGACCGCAGGGCGCTTCCGCCGAACTCCACCGGGGTCTTGGAGCAGTAGGCCACGTCACGGGAGGCAAGCTGGTCCATCCACACCGAAGAGTTGTTGGTATTGTTCCACGTCGCATACGACTGCAAGGTCGTGGTCCGCCACAACTGCACCGCGGTCGGGTTGCTGCAGTTGTAGGCACTGGTCTCGTAGGCCGCGAACTCCACGCTCTGGATGTAGCGGCCCTTGACAGCAGGTAGTGGCATGCGAAAGAACAGCCGCTTGGTCTGGTTCTTCACGCAGTTGGGATCCTTGGCCACCTCGCAGCGGCCCACGCCCTCTGCCGACTTGCCGTCGAACTTGTAGTACGACTCGTCCGGCCAACCCGACGAAACCATCCCCCAACTGGTCGCCTTGGTCGTCGACCACACCGGATCCACGTACACCGGGAAGACCGTGTCCGGCGCTGTCAGCAGTCGCTGGTCCGGTGTCAGCGTCAACCGGCCGTTCCCCATCGCGACCCCGACCCGTGCGGTCTTGGCTCCGTCGGGGGGACCCTCCGCGGGATCCGCGGCGCGAGCGCCCGCCTGCGGAGCCGCGCCCTTCCCCCGGGAGGAGTCCCACATGCGCGGCGATGGCGCCTCGAACACCTCCGCGCCCGACCCTGTGGCGGTGGCCACCAGCGCCCCGCCGCCCTTCTTCTCGCCCATCGCGAGGCGGGTCGCCGAGAGCGCCAGTGCCAGCTTCGCCACGTGGGGGTCCTTGGCCGCCTCGGCGGATTTGATCACCAGAACGTGCGCGAATCCGTCCGCCCTCGCCCGCAACCGCAGGTCCACGTCCGGGCCGGCCACGCCCTTGTACACGGCGGTGTCACCGTCCAGCGAGGGCTCCGGCAAGGCCTTCGGCCATGACAGAGCGAGGGTGTGACCGCTCTGAGTCAGCTTCACCATCGGACCGGCGCCGCCTGTGGAGAACCGCAGCCCGACCGTGGTCGCGGTGGGGACGATCGCGTCGCCGGAACGACGCAGCGTCGTGTCGATGCCGACCCATTCGCCGCCGCGCCGCGTCCGGATCGGCTGCACGTGCTGCTCGATCTCGATCCTGCCGTTCGGCAGCGCCCGCACCGTGCGGTTCTCCCCGCCGCGGGACGTGATCTCCACGGGTGCACCGGACCGCTTCGCCGCGGCGACGGCTTGCTGCTCGGTGGCCGCCGCTTTCGGTTCATCGGCATGAGCCGCCGGCCGGGGCGCCGCCGCACCCATCGGCACCTGCAACGATCCGGCCACCATTACGAGTGCGGCAAACCGGGCCGTCCACACCGGACGCCGCAGTGGCACCGATCGGACGACGGAGAGAGGACGGAATGCCGCACGGCGACCCATATGGAACCCCAGGGAGTAAAGGGCTTGTTAAGGCGGCCTTAAGTTAACCCGGCGATCAACAAAGAAGAAGACCCCATTTTGATCTTCGCGGTGTGCCGTAGATCACATGAAGCTGGAGTAATCTGGCAGGGCGGGCCACCCGTCTTCCGTTAATCGCGCCTCGCAGCGACGCTGCGTCACTGCCTGCTATCGAATTAAGGATGTTTATCCTTGTCGAGACAGGGATAAAGATCCCCCTCAATGGTCCTGAAAGACGCCAGTACGCAGGGATCGCAATTTCGACCATTGGACTAAGCGATCCGATATTGACGAGCCGTCGTAACCGGTATCAAAGAACTCCCGGTGAGCGGGGAAACACCGACAGCATTCATCGGTCAGGACGGCGTTGAAGCGCGCCACGGGTCATGCGAACCGTTCGTCCCCCCCGATGGGACCGTCAGGGGGTGGACGGGGGGTCGGCTTTGTGGCGGCCGTTGGGCTTCAGGGGCGGGACCTTGCGGGGCTGGCGGGGGGCCGTGCCTCTGGGGAGGGCGTGGCGGGCTTTCTGGAGGCGCTGCGGAGCCGGCGCTTCGGGGGGCTTCGAGGGCTCTGGCGGGTCCGGTTCGGCGGGCTGCTCCGGGGTCTGCTGCTGTTCGCGGAGGTACTCCTCGAACTCCATCGAGTGGGCGGTCGGCAGCGTGATGATGCCCGGGTTCGCGTCCACCAGGAGGGTGCGGCGGCCCGTCGCGCCCGAGTGGGTGAAGACCATGGCCGTGGGCGGGAGCTCCTGGAGTTGCAGGGGTTCGATGAGGAGTTCACGGAAGCGCTGCTTGTCGGGACGGGGCCGGGCGACCGTGCGGCCCCAGGCGGTCGCGGAGCTGATGCCCTCCACCAGGACGGAGTCGTCGGCGGCGGGGGCGGGCAGCGGCGTCCAGACGGGGTCGGTGAGGCCGTCTCCGCGGGGGCGCGCGTAGGCGACCGTGCTGGCGTAGGACTCGCCCGCCACATCGAAGAGCGTCTCGGCGGCCGAGTCGGTGATCTCGGCGACGAGCAGCGGCTGCCCGGCGCCGATGTGCTCGGCGGCGACGCGGGCGTCCTCGGGGTTGCCGAGGCGCATGAACCCGACGGCGGCGTGGCCGCGGCGGCCGAGGCGCTCGCGGACGTGGCCGGGGATCGACCGGTACATCAGGACGAGCCCGGTGCCGGTGGCCTCGCAGGCGTCGATGAGGCGGTCCAGGACGTCCCCGCGCAGCTTCTCGGCCCCGCAGAGGAAGAGCGTGTGGTCCCAGCGGCCGCCGGGCGGGGCCTCGCGGATCCGGTGCGTGAGGGCGGTCGTCACGTAGGTGCCGAGGATGCGGTTGGTGAGGACGCCGGCGCGCCGGTCCATCGACACCACGTGCAGGCGCGAGGGCGGCAGGCGGACGGGCTCGGTGGCGAGCTTCTCCAGCTTGCGGAGCTGCGCCTCCAGCGCCCACGCGCGGCGGACGACGATGCGGTCGGTCGCGTCGCGGCCGAACAGGGTCGCGATCCGCTCGTGCTGCTCGTCGGTGAGCAGACCCTTGCGCAGGTCGTCGCGGGGGTCGCCGACCTGGGCGAGGACGCGCAGGGCCGCGGTGATCTTGGGGATGGTGGTGTCCGGGCCGAGGACCTCGATGAGACGTTCCAGGATCGAGTTGTCGAACGACAGGTCGCGGGTGCCGCCCTCCTCCTCGCCCGCGCTGACGACCAGGGACAGCACGTCGGCGAGCGCCTCGGGGTTGAGGCCGCGGGTGGCGTCGAGGCGCGGGAGGTCGGCGGGCAGGACCCAGACGAGCGGGTCGTCGCCGCGGTCGGCCGCGAGCCGGAGAAGGTCGTGCGCGACCGCCCCCTCGGACAGGTCGATCACGGTCAGCCGCGCGCCCACGGCGAGCCTGGCCGCGCCCATCGTCGTGACGGCCGCGGACCATCCGGCGAGGGTGCCGCCCACGACGTCCACCCGGTCGACCCCGGGCGGGACGGCCACCGGGTACCACTCGCGCTGGCTCTCGTACGCCGACTGGCGGCGCTCCCACTCGGCCCGCTCCTTGGAGTAGGCCTCGTCGGCCTTCCTGCGGGCCCGCTCGCGTGCGGCCCGGTCGCGCTCCTCAGCGTCCCGCTCGTGGGCGATCCGTTCGCGGACGCCGCGTTCGTCCCGCCACAGCGCACCGCCGGTGATGGCGAGGACGACGCCGCACGCCAGCAGCGCCACGATGGCGAACGCCCACGGGATCACCCCGGCGGCGCCGCACAGGAGGAACAGGCCGACGAACACCAGCGTGCCCGCGAACGCGATGCGCAGCGGACGCCCGGCCATGTCCTCGCCGGGCCGCCGCGCGGGAGGCGGCAGCGGCGCCCGCGGCGGCGCCTCAGGCCGGTCGGGAGGCGGCCCCGGGTCGGGGTGCACCTGCGCGTAGCGCCAGCCCACGTAGACGCGGTCGGCCTGTGTGAGCCGCGCCATCGCGGACCCGCTCGCCATGTCCGTCACGTCGAGAGACCCCTGGGAGTCGCGGGAATGTATGGAACGCCTGGGGGTGGCCGGTTCGGTTGCTTACGGTCGGTTTCCTACACAGCACAGGGTAAAGAGCTTCCCGCGTTCCCGCGCCACGTTCAATGGAACAGCCCCGCGGACGACCCGTCTCGCTCGTCAAATCGGTCACCAGGTCAGCCCACGGGAAAGATCGGGCACACTCCCGCTCGGGGTTGGCCGGATCCGGCCACCGTCAGCCCGCGGGGGATGCTTTCACCGGCAGGAACGCCTCCAGCTCCATGGCGGGATACGGGTACTTCCACTCCACCCCGTCGAACGGGACGTACATCCCCTCCGGCTGTCCGGCGAGGAAATAGTTCCCGTTCCATCGGTTCGGAACGGTCACCGGCGCCTCAGGCGGAAAGTTCGCGCCGAGCGCCTCGTACTTGACCCCCGCGCCGAACATCGCGTGGACGGCGGCGTCGACGAAGTTGAGGTACTGGATGTCGCCGCGCAGGTGGGTGGCATGGATCGCCAGCCCGTGGACGCGGTCGCGGACGAAGAACAGCGAGCTCAGGTCCCGGACGACCTGGTCGAAACCGTGCGCACCGTCGTGGTGCACCAGGGCGCGCGTCTGCGGCTCGGCCTCCAGCACACCGGCGACATAGGTCGGCAGGTCACCGTGGAACATGCGGACGCGCGTCATGGCGCGCGGGAAGATGCGGCGCAGCCGCTCGTAGGTGAACTGCAGGTAGGCGGCGTTGACGTCGACGAGGTCGAGTTCGAGGCCCATCGGCTCGACGCAGCCGGCGAGGACGGCCGCGGAGCCCCCCATGAAGACCCCCAGGTCGACCAGCCTGGTCAGCTCCCCGTGACAGCGCTCGACGCAGCAGAACAGGTCGTAGTAGTGGTAGGCGCTGCACTGGTCCTCGTAGAGCAGTCCCACCTCCCCGATCCTGGCGGCCGCGCGGTCGAAAACGGCGTTCCTGCCGGCGAACCTTCCCAGCTCGGCGCGATGGCCTCCCCGAATCGGGATGTGCAAGGCCTCGTGCAGGTTCTCGACGTCGACGAGGTTCGGGTCAGGTTCGAGGAAGGTTCCCCAGGTGGCCCGGTGCATCGCCACGGTCGAGACGTAGTCCGTCATTGCCTGCTCCCTCTCCTGGAGTCGGGGCGTCCACGGCCACGGGATCCGGGCCGGTGGCGGGGGCCGCGGCGGGCCAGGTCACGGCGCCAGGCGACGGCGCCCAGTCGCCGGACAGCGGGTTCACGGCCGGGGCCCCGCCGGCTTGCGGATGCGGGCGGAGAGCGCCCGGCCGAGGTTGGACACGGCCGCCCCGAGCTCTTGCTCCGGAACCGGCGACGGAGCGGGCGGCGTGTCGCGCAGCCGCTGAAGCTCCTGGCTCCTGGACGCGTTCTCCGTGGCGGCGCGGTCGAGTTCGTCCTTCAGCCGGGCGATCTCCCGCTGCTGGGCGTTGATGGTCTCGGTCAGCCGGGTGGCCTCCCTGGTGCGGGCCGCCGCCTCGTACTGGAGCTGCAGCACGCGGGTGTAGAGGGCGATGCGGTTGTTCTCCATCGCGGCGAGCAGGCGCGAGGACGTGTAGGGCCGCAGCGCCTCGAAGACGGCGTCCGTGCCAGGCGCGCCCGTCCTGGCGAGGACGCCGAACCCGAACACGGCGGGGACGATCTGGAACCGCCAGTCGCCGGCCCCGTCCAGCGCGTCCTCGACGGCCGTGAGGACGCCGTTGCGGGGTCCGCCCGCCCGCTCGGCCACGGTGTAGGCGCCGTCGCCGACGAACCCGGCGGGGGTGAGCTCGTCGTGCCAGACCGTGGGGCCGTCGGTCGTGGCCGGGTGCGCGTCCTCCGGCGCGACCGGCGACGGCTGGTAGTAGAAGTCGCGGCGACCGCACGGCCACAGCACGTCGTGCAGGACGACCACGGCGTCCGGGGCGTTCGCCATGATCCAGGCGAGTTCGTCGCGGACGACCGCGTAGTTGTGGTCGCCGTCCAGGATGTAGAGGTCCGCCACCGGCAGGTCGGGCAGCACGGCGGGCGAGAGGCCCTCCACCAGGTTCAGGCGCGGGTCGCCGTCGAGGACGGCGCGCAGCTCCTCGCCGGGTGCGGGCTCGACGCAGTGGACGGTCGCGCCGAGGTCGGCGTACAGGGCGCTGACCTGGCCCGACTCCACGCCGACCTCGACGACGACGCCGATGTCGCGGCAGCGGAAGACCGCCTCGAACAGCTCGCGGAACACCGCCATCGAGTGCAGCAGCAGCGGCTGCTCCCGGGCGGCGCGGGACTGCTCGTGCGGGTCGTCCGGGGATCCGGTCGACGCCGCCCCGAGGTCACGTGTCACCGAGCTTCCTCCTGGCCACTCGTCCGGCTCCGGCGGCGATGCCGCGGACCCCGGCGGTCCGGTACTCCGTGCGGACGCGTTCGGTGATCCGCGCGGCCCGGGCGGCCCGCTCGGCCCTCCGGTCGACCGGCATGCGCGGCGCCATGCCCGTCGCCGACTGGGGCAGCATCGCGAACGCGATCGTGATCTGCCCGGACGAGACCGCCGGCACCCCGGCGCGGCGGGCGAGCGGGAGCCACACGGCCGCGTAGGAGGTGTCGAACTCCATGAGGTTGCCGCCGAGGTAGCGGCAGTCGGCGTAGTGCAGGCCGACGAAGTCCTCCGGCTTGTCCCAGCGCAGCACCTGCTCGCGGCGCCGCCCGGCGGCGATGACCCTGGCCTCGATCCAGTCGACCCGCACGATCGCGGGACGGCCGGGGATCGCGAGCGAGATGTCGACCGTGTCGTGGTGCTCGAAGGAGAGCCGGGAGAACGACAGGCCGTTGTGGTTGATCCGGACGCGGCGCCGGATGGGCTCGTGCCACCGGTCGTCGGCCGTCCGGAACCGCAGCCGCGTCTCGTGCTTCTCGCCGGACGGGTCGAACGCCTCGGCGTCGATGGCGCCGTCGGCGATCGCCCTCGCCATGGCGCCGAGCCCGGTGTCGGACGCGGCGATCAGCGCGGGCCAGAACGAGTCGCGCATGTGCAGGTCGCCGAGGTCGCCCGGCGACAGGTACGGGACGGCCGCCTTGAGGTCGGCGGGCAGCAGCGTGGTGACCAGGGACGAGCCGAAGTTGTCCTCGTGGGTCCAGTTGCCGAAGACGGCGGCCTCGTCGGGGGTGGGCGACTCCAGCGCGGCCACCAGGATGCGCGCGAGCCGGTTCCGCGCCGCCTCCGGGCGGGCGAGGTCGGGCCAGGCGCCGCCGGACGCGGCGACGTACCGGTTCCACATGCGCTGGAAGGCCAGGACGCCGTCCTGCACGGTCCGGCGCTCGGCGTTCTGGGACGGCGAGTCGGCCGTCCGGCCGAGGACCGGCGCGCCGTCCTCGGTGTAGCCGATGAGGGAGCCGCACAGCGCGTTGACGCACTGCTCGACGATCTCGGGGCTGCGGGTGACGGTCGCCGCGACGCGCGTGGGATGCCCGGACTGGGCCAGGTAGCCCTCGGCGCGCAGGCCGGCCATGTGGACGCGCTCGGCCCGGCCGTCGGTGGCCAGGTACAGCCCCGCCGGCCTGACGTCGATGCGGGCGATCTCCAGGGCGCGGGCGAGCTGGCGCTGGATCGTCCCGCCCCAGCCGAGGTCGACGAGCGTCAGCTCGCCCGCGGCGAGGGCGTCGTCGTCGAGGGCGCCCGCGTCCCGCAGCGACTTGATCATGCGTTCGCGGGCGGCGGTGACGGTCACCGCGAGCCGGTTGCACAGGTGCGGCGTCTCGGTCAGCGCGCGGGCGACCCGCTCGGCGATGTCGCCGTTGTCGATGACGGTGTCCAGCTCGGTCGCGAGGCCGGGCACGTCGCCGGGCTGGAGTTCCAGGACCGACAGCGCCTGCCGGACGGTCAGCCGGTAGCCGGTGCGGACGAAGGCGTGCACCGCGCCGGTGTCGTGGGGGTCGAGCCCGGCGAGCGAGGTCGTGAACCGCGACAGCCACACCGGGGCGGCGCGCACGTCCCAGCCGCGCGCCGCGGCGGCCTCGTTGATCAGCCGGGACAGCAGCTCGCCCTCGCGCATCGGGCACCACAGCCGGCGGGTGCCGGTGTCGTGCGCCCGCCACGCCGCCCATTCGGCGAAGCCGGTCAGCACCGGGCCGAGGACGCCGGCGCCGTAGCGCCACGCGACGTCCAGCGCGGAGGTGGTGAACGGGACGCCGGAGTGGACCGCCTTGGCGCGCAGGCTGGTGAGGCCGAAGTCGCCGTGCCGGTCGTCCAGGTCGGGGGCGTGGTCTCCGAACGGTCCGACGGGTTCCTTCTCGCGTCCGAGCACGTCGAGGTAGGGGTCGTCGAGCCTGCGGTAGTGCACGGTGCGGATGCCGAGCTTGCGGGGCACCTCGTGGTCGGCGATCTCGTGGTCGCCGACGTGCACGATCTGCTCAGGGCCGCGGTCGAGTTCGCGCAGCACGATCTCCCAGAAGCCGGACGCCTTGTCGGTGCCGTGCTGGTTGGAGCGGAAGACGCGCACGCCGTCCAGCGGGCCGAGTTCCGGCCGGTCGAGGAGCCGGGAGAGGTGCTCCTCGGTGAAGTAGGTGTCGGACACCAGGACGACCTGGAGGTCCTGCTCGCGCGCCGCCCGGACGACCTCGGCGACGTCCAGGTCCACGACGGTGAGCTCGCGCTCCACCTGGACCTCGGCCTCGACCAGCTCCTCCAGGGACGCGGCGCCGAAGATCCCGTCCGGCATCGCGCGCCAGACGTCGAAGAGGGAGACCTCGGTGCCGAGGGCGTCGCGGCCGCGGCGCGCGGCGTCCTCGGCGGCGATGCGCATGTGGCGGAACGTCGCGTCCGTCACCCAGGGCGGGCAGAGGCCCGACTCCCGCATCCGCGCCCCGAGCAGGGCGAACGCGTCGGTGGGACGGGGCACCCGGCGCCACAGCACCGTGTCGAAGACGTCCAGCGACAGGACGGCGCACGCCCGGTCGGCGATGACGCGGTGGACGTCGTCGAGCAACGGGCTGCCGGACTCCTGCTTGGTCAACGCCGCACCTCTCCCCTGGTCCTGCATCCCCTGGTCCTGCAACGGCGGGCGCGGCCCCCGGCCGCGGCTCGGGACACCCTATCCACCGAGAACTCCGTTTCCCCCGGAAACTCCCGGTGCGGCCGTCGTCCCGGCCGCCGCGGCGCGGCGGGCGGCGCGGTCCTCGCGGACGAGCCGGCCGGCCTCCTCCGTCGGCCCGTCGAAGATCACCCGGCCCTGCCGCATGGTGACGCCGCGGTCGCACAGCCCGACGAGCATCCGGATGTCGTGCGCGACGACGACCATGGTCCGGCCCTCGCCGCGCAGCTCGCGGATGCGGTCCAGGCACTTCTCCCGGAACGGCGGGTCGCCGACGGCCAGCACCTCGTCGATGAGGAAGACGTCCGGCTCGGTGTGCGCCGCGATCGAGAAGGCCAGCCGCATGAACATGCCGGACGAGTAGAACTTCACCTGGTCGTCCAGGAAGCGCTCGACGCCGGAGAACTCGACGATCGCGTCGAACTTGCGGGCGATCTCGGCCTGCGGCATGCCGAGGATCGCGCCGTTGAGGTAGACGTTCTCGCGACCCGTCAGCTCGGGGTGCAGGCCGGCGCCCACGTCGATCAGCCCGGCGATGCGCCCCCGGACGAGGACCGACCCGCTGTCCGGGCGCAGCACCCCGGAGATCATCTTGAGCAGGGTGCTCTTGCCGGAGCCGTTCAGCCCCATGAGCGCGACGGTCTCGCCCTGGCCGATGGTGAGGCTCACCTCGTCCAGCGCCCGGAACCGGTCCGACAGGCGCTGCCCGCGCAACGCGCGGACGCTCATCTCCTTGATCGAGCGCGCGTGCCGCAGGGTGAAGTTCTTCGTGACGCGGTCGATGACGATCGACGGGGCCGCGGTCGGGTGCGAGGCGTTCAACGGCTACAGCTCCTGCGCGAAGCGCGCCTGCATGCGGGAGAACGCCGCGTGCCCGGCGGCGAACACCAGCACGCTGGCGGCCAGGGCGACCCCGGCGTGGGCGTAGAGGTGGGGCGGGAAGGCGTGGTCGCCGCGGGTCCCGGGGTACCAGAAGGCCCGCTGGAACAGGGAGACGGCGCTGACGAGCGGGTTGGCGAGGTAGACGTCCAGCACCCAGCCGGGCGCGTGCTCCCGGACGTGGGTCCACGGATAGATCATCGGCACCGACCAGGTGATGACGATCATGGAGATGTCCACGACCTGCTCCAGGTCGCGGAAGAACACGTTCACGGCCGCGCAGAGCAGCCCGAGCCCGAAGCCGAGCACGAGGACGATCGCGAACCCGTACAGGGCCGCGCCGAGCTCCGCGGGCGACGGCCGCCATCCGGCGGCGACGGACCCGCCCAGCAGGATCATCATCCCGGGCAGGAAGTGGACGAGCGAGACCAGCACCGACGCGGTCGGGAACAGCTCGCGCGGCAGGAACACCTTGCGGACGAGCGCGGCGTTGCCCGTCACCGAGCGGGTCGTCGAGTGCAGCGTCTCGGTGAACAGGTTGATCAGCACCATGCCCGAGAACAGGTAGACCGGGAAGTCCTCGACCCGGTCGTCCATGCCGAGGAACACGCCGATGACGTAGAAGTAGACGCCGAAGTGCACGGCCGGCCGCACGTAGGACCAGCCGAGGCCGAGCAGCGAGCCCTTGTAGCGGGCCCTGAGCTCCCGGCGCACCAGCAGCCGCAGCAGGTACTTCTCCCGGAAGGTCCGCCGGAGGCCGCCGTCCCCTCCCGGCGCCCGCAGCCCCTCGTCGGCGCGGACCGGCGTGGCGGTCATCCGCGCCCGCCCCCGTCGGCGCCCCCGCCGCCCGCGGCGGCGCCCCCGCCGCCCGCGGCGGCGC
>NZ_JBEZJP010000044.1:0-31169 GCF_040653175.1 Actinomadura sp. NPDC048032 | reverse complement strand
GAAACCTGGAGGAGTGCGAGGTCGCCGTGGGGGAGCGGGAGCCGCGCGCCGCCGCCCGCGCGATCCTGGCCCGCGGCCCGGAGCTCGCGTCCGCGCGCGGGATCCTCCAGCGGTATCTCCAGCCCGGGGCCCTGGGCCGCCGCCGGGCCCGCCCCGAGCAGCACCGCCCCGGCCGCCACGCCCCGCAGCGCCTCCACCAGCGGCCGCGCCGCCAGCACCAGCACCAGCGCCGCCGCCGGCGCCACCACCACGCCCACCAGGAACCCCGCCGCCACATCATGCGGGTAGTGCACGCCCACGAACACCCGCGAGAACGCCATCAGCGCCGCCAGCGGCAGCACCAGCGGTGCCAGCGCCCGCCACGCCACCACGATCGCCGCCGCCGACGCCGCCGCGATCGTCGCGTGGTTGCTCGGGAACGACCAGTCGCCCGGCGCCGGGCACGCCGCGATGTGCACCGCGCCCGCCACCGCGCGGCACGGCCGCTCCTCCTGGATGAAGCTCTTGGACACCTCGCTCACCAGGTACGCCGACACCATCGCGAACGGCGCCACCAGCGCCAGCCCCATCGCCCGCGCGTCCAGGCCCCGGGCCCGCCACCAGCCCACCACGAACAGCACCGCGAACAGCAGCAGCCCCCCGTCGGTGCCCACGTCCGCCGCCTCGTGCACCCACGAGGGCGTGCCCTGCGCGAACTCGGTGATCTCCCGGTACAGATCGGCGCTGAAATCCGGCGCTCCCATGCTCTCCCTCACACTCGCAGCGGCCCCGTGCCCGTCATCCGTCAGACACCGCAAAGCCCGCTGATGTTCACCTACCGGCCACAGGAGGACAACCATTTCACCTTAGGGGGATCACTCGCCGGGCAATGGCCCCACTCGTGCGGCCGTCCTCCGTCCGCCCGGCCCCTCCGGCGACCGCTCCACCCCTGCGTCCACCCCTGCGTCCACCCCTGCGTCCACCCCTGCGCCCGCCACCGCGGTGTCCGCCGCCCCGCGGCGGCGCCGCGCGAACCGCACGACCTCCACCGTCGCCGTCACCCCCAGGGCCAACCCCAGCCCGACGGCCACACCCTTCAGCGGCTCGTCCTCGAACGCCACCCCGCCCACATACCCCAGCAGTGCCCCGTACAGGGCCCACGACACCGCCGCCACCGCCGCGAACAGCGAAAACGACCGCAGCCGGTACCCGACCGCCCCCATCGTCACCGTCACCGCCGTCCGCCCGCCCGGCACGTACCGCGCCACCACCAGGATCAACCCGCCGCGCTCGGCCATCGTCCGCCGCGCCCACCCCAGCGCCGCATGCCGCCGCGTCCCGGGCCGCGCCCCCCGCACCAGCCGCCCGCCCGCCCGGCGCCCCACCAGGTACGACACATGATCGCCCACAAACGCGCCCGCCGCCGCCAACGCCACGACCGGCGCCAGCTCCGGCTGTCCGCCCGCCGCGTACACCCCCGCGGTGATCACCATGCTCTCGCTCGGCACCACCGGGAAGAAACCGTCGATCGCCGCCACCGCGAACAGCACGAGGTAGAACCACGGCGACGTCACCGCCGTGTCCACCATGCCCATGATTCCGTCCATGGCCACGACGCTAGGAAAGCCCCACCCCCCGGCGGATCCCGCGAAAGACGCCGCGCACCCCCCACCTTCGTCAGGGGAACCCCGCCCCGCGAAATCGATTCGCGTCCCGGCCCCGGCTCCACCACACTTCACACACTGTGGGACACCTGCACATCTTCGACATGGACGGCACCCTGCTGACCGGCACCACCGCCAACCTCGAGATCGCCCGCCACCTCGGCACCCTCCCCGAACTCCACGACCTCGAGGCCCGCTTCGCCGCCGGCACCCTCGACACCCGCGGCTTCTCCACCCGCATCCACCGCCTGTGGCGCCACCTCACCCCCGCCGTCGTCGCCACCGCCTACCGCGCCGCCACCTGGCTCACCGGCATCACCGACGTCTGCGCCGACATCCGCGCCCGCGGCGAACACTCCGCCGTCATCACCATGTCGCCCGACTTCTTCGCCCGCCACCTCCTCGACCACGGCTTCGACGACGTCGTCGCCTCCCGCTTCCCCCCGATGCCCTTCACCGGCACCCTCGACCCCGCCGGAATCCTCACCCCCGCCGACAAGGTCCGCATCGCCGACGACCTCCTCGCCCGGCACCGCCTCACCACCGACCAGTGCACCGCCTACGGCGACTCCATGTCCGACGCCCCCCTGTTCCGCCACCTCACCCGCACCGTCGCCGTCAACGCCGACCACCACCTCGCCGGCATCGCCGCCCTCGACTACCGCGGCACCGACCTCCGCGACGCCTACGCCCTCGCCCGCACCCTCCACCCCGCCTCACCCCCACAAGGCCGCTGACCTGGGGGAGCACGCCGAACAAACCCGCCCCCGACACGCCCCGCACCCCGCCCCGCATGGCACGATCGCCACGTGACCAGCACACCCGCCGACCCCAACCACCTGCGCGACCTCGCACTGCTGCGCCGCGTCCGCGACCGCATCGACCGCGAATACGCCCAGCCCCTGGACGTCGAAGCGCTGGCACGCGGCGCCAACATCTCCGCCGGCCACCTCAGCCGCCGGTTCCGCCAGGCCTACGGAGAATCGCCCTACTCCTACCTGATGACCCGCCGCATCGAACGCGCGATGGCCCTCCTGCGCCGCGGCGACCTCAGCGTCACCGACGTGTGCTTCGCCGTCGGCTGCTCCTCCCTCGGCACCTTCAGCACCCGCTTCACCGAACTGGTCGGCATACCCCCCAGCGCCTACCGCCGCCAAGCGGCCGACACCACAGCCGAACTCACCTCCTCCGGCACCGCCGCCGGCGTACCGTCCTGCCTGGAAAAACAGGTCACCAGACCGATCAGGAATCGAGAAGCCCCCACCGGACCCCCGCCCCTAACCTGACACCCACCCGCACCCCACCCGCCCCACCGATCGGGTAGACAGGTGCCACCGCCACGCCCCACACAGGGAGACACGACACGATGAGCAGCGCCACGAGCACGGACGCGCACCCGCCCGCGCCCCACGCCGCCGACAGCCACGACCTGATCCGCGTGCACGGCGCACGCGTGAACAACCTCAAGGACGTCGACGTCACGCTCCCCAAGCGCCGCCTCACCGTGTTCACCGGCGTCTCCGGCTCCGGCAAGAGCTCCCTGGTCTTCGGCACCATCGCCGCCGAATCCCAGCGCATGATCAACGAGACCTACAGCGCCTTCGTCCAGGGCTTCATGCCCACCCTCGCCCGCCCCGACGTCGACGTCCTCGAAGGCCTCACCACCGCCATCATCGTCGACCAGCAGCGCATGGGCGGCGACGCCCGCTCCACCGTCGGCACCGCCACCGACGCCAACGCCATGCTGCGCATCCTGTTCAGCCGCCTCGGCGAACCCCGCATCGGCTCACCCCAGGCCTTCTCCTTCAACGTCGCCTCCATCAGCGGATCCGGCGCCGTCGCCTTCGAACGCTCGGGCAAGACCGTCAGAGAACACCGCAGCTTCAGCGTCACCGGCGGCATGTGCCCCCGCTGCGAAGGCACCGGCACCGCCAACGACTTCGACCTCACCGCCCTCTACGACGACACCCTCTCCCTCAACCAGGGCGCCCTCACCGTCCCCGGCCACAGCATGGACGGCTGGTACGGCCGCATCTTCCGCGGCTGCGGCTACTTCGACCCCGACAAGCCCATCCGCGACTACACCCCCACCGAACTCCACGACCTCCTCCACAAGGAACCCACCAAGATCAAGGTCGAGGGCGTCAACGTCACCTACGAAGGCCTCATCCCCAAAATCCAGAAATCCGTCCTCAGCAAAGACCGCGCCTCGATGCAGCCCCACATCCGCGCCTTCGTCGAACGCGCCGTCACCACCACCCCCTGCCCCGACTGCGGCGGCACCCGCCTCAGCGACACCGCCCGCTCATCGAAGATCAACGGCATCAGCATCGCCGACGCCTGCGCCATGCAGATCAGCGACCTGGCCGACTGGGTCCGCGCCCTCGACGAACCCTCCGTCGCCCCCCTCCTCAAAGCCCTCGGCGACACCCTCGACTCCTTCGTCGAGATCGGCCTCGGCTACCTCTCCCTCGACCGCCCCTCCGGCACCCTGTCCGGCGGCGAGGCACAACGCACCAAGATGATCCGCCACCTCGGCTCATCCCTCACCGACGTCACCTACGTCTTCGACGAACCCACCATGGGCCTGCACCCCCACGACGTCCAGCGCATGAACGACCTCCTCCTGCGCCTGCGCGACAAGGGCAACACCGTCCTGGTCGTCGAACACGAACCCGAGACCATCGCGATCGCCGACCACATCGTCGACCTCGGCCCCGCCGCCGGCACCGCCGGCGGCACCATCTGCTTCCAGGGCACCCTCGACGAACTGCGCACCAGCGGCACCCTCACCGGCCGCCACTACGACGACCGCACCCCCCTCAAGACCGACCTGCGAACCCCCACCGGCACCCTGCAGATCCGCGGCGCCAACGCCCACAACCTCCACGACGTCGACGTCGACATCCCCCTCGGAGTCCTCGTCGCCGTCACCGGCGTCGCCGGCTCCGGCAAGAGCTCCCTCATCCACGGCTCCATCCCCAAGGGCGCCGGCGTCGTCTCCATCGACCAGACCCCCATCCGCGGCTCACGACGCAGTAACCCCGCCACCTACACCGGACTCCTCGACCCCATCCGCAAGGCCTTCGCCAAGGCCAACGGCGTCAAACCCGGGCTGTTCAGCGCCAACTCCGAAGGCGCATGCCCCAACTGCAACGGCGCGGGCGTCATCTACACCGACCTCGCCATGATGGCCGGCGTCGCCATCCCCTGCGAGGAATGCGAAGGCAAACGCTTCCAAGCCCACGTCCTCGACTACACCCTCGGCGGCAAGGACATCAGCGACGTCCTCACCATGCCCGTCGACGAGGCCGAGAAGTTCTTCGCCACCGGCGACGCCCGCATCCCCGCCGCCCACCGCATCCTGCGCCGCCTCGCCGACGTCGGCCTCGGCTACCTCACCCTCGGCCAGCCCCTCACCACCCTGTCCGGCGGCGAACGCCAACGCCTCAAACTCGCCACCCACATGGCCGAAGACGGCGGCGTCTACGTCCTCGACGAACCCACCGCCGGCCTCCACCTCGCCGACGTCGAACACCTCCTCGGCCTCCTCGACCGCCTCGTCGACGCCGGCAAGTCCGTCATCGTCATCGAGCACCACCAGGCCGTCATGGCCCACGCCGACTGGATCATCGACCTCGGCCCCGGCGCCGGCCACGACGGAGGCCGCATCGTCTTCGAAGGCACCCCGGCCGACCTCGCCGCCGCCCGCTCCACCCTCACCGGCGAACACCTCGCCGCCTACATCGGCACCTGAACCCACCCCACCACGACCACCACGCAGAGGTCGTAGGCCGACCAGCCTCAGAACGAGAAGTCGCGGTAGACCATCGCGACTTCTCGTTCTGACATCTCCAGGGCTCCCGCGCCTCGGTCGCGGATATGCGCAACGCCTTCAGCTGCGCCGGCCGGTGGTCGCCGGCGAGCGAACCACCACACCGCCCGTTCCGCCCTCCGCGGTCAAGCTCTGAACGGCCTCACCCCGTCGGCGCGCAAGCCTGAATCGCCAGGGGACGAGCTACCCCGCTTCACGGCCACCCCCGAACCGACCGGACAGGCGCAGATCAGCCCCGGCCCGCAACCACGGCCCAGCGCACCAGGCCGCCGACCCCCTCAACCACCCCGCCGACCCTCCACCGGACCCAACAGCGGATGCACCCGCATCGCCGCCTCCAACTCACCCGGAAGCTCATCGCGATACCGGCCCAACGTCGACAGATCCGCATGCCCCAGCACCCGCCGCACCGCATCCATGTCCGTCGCCGCCGCCAGCAGATGCGTCGCCGTCGTATGCCGCAGCCCATGCGGCGTCACACTCCGCCGCCGCCCCGCCTCCACCCGCTCCAGCACCCGGTCGATCACCCCCTGCACATCACCCCGCGCCAACCGCCGCCCCCGCCACGACAACAACAGCGCCTTCGCCTCCCGCCCCCGATCCAGCAACCCCCGCCCCTCCGCCAGATACGCGTCCAGAACCTCCGCCACCGGACGGGGGAGCGGCACATCCCGCGTCCGCCCGCCCTTACCGAAGATCCGCCAGTACCGCGTCCCCCCGTTGACGAAGAAATCCTCCACATTCGCCGCCGTCAGCTCCGACACCCGCGGCCCCACCGCCGCCAGCAACAACACGATCAACCCGTCCCGCAACTCCGTGCGCTGATCCGCACGCCGCCGCACCCCCGCACCCCCGTCCGGCGCCTCCACCAGACCACGCGCCGCCCCCAGCAACCCCTCCGCCTGCTCCACCGTCAACGCACGCCGCTCCGCCCGCAGCCCACCCCGCTGCTTCGGCCGCACCGTCACCGCCTGCATCGGATTCAACTGCACCCACCCCGCCACCACCGCATGCCGGAAGAACGCCGACACCGAACGCCGGAACCGCGCCTGCGACGCCGCACTCTGCAACGGCCCACCCCCCGCCCCCACAGGCCGCGCCCCCCGCCGACGCCGCTCATCGGGCTTACGCGCGAACCTGAGCAGAACCTCATCGACGTCCTCACCCGTCAGATCGTCCAGCACCCGGTCCTCACCCGCCAGCGCCCCGAACGTCACCACGTCCCGCACATAAACCTCCGCCGACGCCGGCGCCAGCGCACCCGTCGACGCCTTCGCACGCACCATCTCCGCATAGCGATCCACACACTCGGCCACGGACACACGCTGAACATCGGCAGGACGCACCCGCCGGACGCTACCCCCCGCCACCGACAGAACCCCGTAAGATCCACAACATGGGGGAACGGGCACTGTTCGACCAGATCGGCGAGATCATCCGCGGCTCCACACCACCCCGCCTCGGCCACCCCCACATCCAGACACGCCACAACGGCGTCAAAGCCTGGTTCGGCGACCCCGCCCCCCAGCGCGAGCACTACGAAGCCCAGATCATCCCCGCCGAACTCGCCCCCGGCGCCCGCCACCACGCCATCGAGATCGGCTTCCACGCCGAACACCCCGCCGAACCCGACAACGAGGCCGCCCTCACCCGCCTGCTCACCACCGAACCCGCATGGCGCACCGACCTCGGCGACGAACCCCGCACCGGCGCCTTCCTCGGCCGCACCACCTGGCGCCGCATCTCCGAAACCTGGCCCGACACCGACCTCACCGGCCCCGACATCCCCTTCGAGATCGGCGTCCGCCTCGTCGACTACATCCGCGCCCTGGAACCGCACCGCAAACGGGTATGACCACCCGCACGCGTCCACCGGACAGGGGAGGGGACCCGTGCTCATCGGCACATCGGGATGGCAGTACGCCGACTGGCGCGACGTCCTCTACCCACCCGGCCTCGCCCAACGACGCTGGCTGCCCCACTACGCCGACACCTTCACCACCGTCGAGAACAACAACGCCTTCTACCGCCTCCCCACCCGCGAGACCTTCGAACTCTGGCGCGACAACACCCCACCCGGCTTCGTCATGGCGGTCAAGGCCAGCCGCTACCTCACCCACATGAAACGCCTCAAAGACCCGGCCGAGCCCGTCGCGCGCCTCATGAACGCCGCCAACGGCCTGGGGGACAGGCTCGGCCCCGTCCTGCTCCAACTCCCGCCCACCCTGCAAGCCGACACCGACCGCCTCACCGAATGCCTGCGCCAGTTCCCGCCCGGCACCCGCATCGCCGTCGAACCCCGCCACCCCTCCTGGTGGACAGACCAGACACGCCACGTCCTGGAGAACCACGGCGCGGCCCTGTGCTGGGCCGACCGACTCGGCGAACCGCAGACACCCCTATGGCGCACGACCGACTGGCTCTACCTGCGCTTCCACGAGGGACCCGCCGACCCCTGGCCCGAATACGACGACGAGACCCTCCAACGCTGGGCCGACGAACTCGCCGGGACACAGGACGCCTACGTCTACTTCAACAACGACCCCGGCGGCGCCGCCGTCCGCAACGCCCTGCGCTTCACCGACCTCACGAGCTGATCCCCGCCGCAACCAGATCCGCCAGCCGCTGCGCGGCCCCGAAATGCGGCGTCAGCCGAGTCTTGGTCATGGCGAACGAAGTACCGGTGGCGACGTCCGCATAGACATAACTACCGCCGCCCCCCACCCAGCCGAACGTCGTAGGCGTCTCATCCGGCTCAGTACCGATCCGACCGAGCGGATAACCCAAGCCAAGCCGCACAGGGTTGCCGAAGACCCGGTCAGTGCCCTCGAACGCCACCGCCGTCAACTCCTCAAGCCGACGCGAATCGATGAGCCGACCGTCCAGGACCGCCGCGTTCATCGCCGCGATTCCCCGCGCCGTGAACGTCCCGACCGACGGAACGTCCGCCTCCAGCAACTCACGCCCATTACCCATGGCCGCGGTCGGCCGCAGCTCCCAAGACGCAAGAACGGCATCGCCACCAGGCGAGCCACCCGCATCCGGCGCGGCATCCTCAAGCCGCGCCAACCGGGCCAACTCGGTCCGCGGCACACCGAAGTACAAGTCGCCGTCAATGCCCAACGGCGCGGCCACCCACTCGCGCAAGAGCCGCCGCATCGACTTGCCCGTGACCCGCCGCGCGACCTCGCCCACGAGGAACCCGTAGGTGAACGAGTGGTACCCCGTCTCCGTCCCAGGCCGCCACCGCGGCTCCGCCTCGGCGATCGCGGCGCACACCCGCGACCAATCCGTCAGACCGGCAGGGCCGATCCCAGCAGGCATCGCCGGAACGCCGACCGAATGCGTGAGCACATGACGAAGAGTCGCAGCCGCCTTCCCGTGAGCACCGAACTCCGGCCACACGTCGACCACCGGCGTGTCATACCCGATGGCACCGCTCCCGACGAGCAGGTGAGCGATGAGCGACGTCATGACCTTGCCGCAAGAGAAACTGAAAAAGAGAGTCTCCGGGGCCACCCTGCGCCCGGTCTCACCGTCGGCGACCCCGGCGACAGCATCGATGACAAGAGCACCGCGATGGTGAACCGCAACCTGCAAACCCGTCTCGGCTCCGTCCTCGACGAGTTCGTCAAGGACGCCTTGCACCTTCTGCTGCAGCGACGGCGCCCTCGTCACCGGCTCGCCCACGTGTAGCGAGTCTGACTGGCCGTCGGCAGCTTCCCGAAAGCAAATCCGACAGTCGGCGCCACCCGATACAACCTGACATCGCCGGCGACGACCGCCTCACCCAGCCCATGCCAGGTGCCCTCGGGGCTGGTCAGATGCGCGCCATACTTCCGCTCGAAGTCCGCGACGGCCTGCTCCCGCTCCGACTGCTCCTCCACCACGGACGCAAGCCCCTCAATGACGACGTCCACACCGGTCAACGCGTTCGTGCCGGTCGTCAGCACACAGTGACGATTCTCCTCAAGATTCCGCGCCTTGCGCTCCTCCCCGCCCGTGGTGAAGCACATGCCACCCAGACTCCAGAATGCCAGCAACGGCGTCACATGAGGTCGACCGTCAGGCCTCACGGTGGAAAGCCAGAACACCTCCGCCTCACCGATGACCGCCAACGCCGACGCCCACGGCGTCGCCTGCGCGGCCGGAGACGAGAACGGCCCGAGCTCAACATCCGGTTCACTGGCGAACATGTCACATCCTTCGATCGACGGGGACACGGCAAGTCGGCCAGCCGTGCCTTCCGGTCACGTACTACGTGTCGTCCTGAGGATGACCTGAACTCGCCAAGAAACTCATCGGTCCGCCCCGTCCACGCAGGTCGGCAGCACTCAGGCCTCGGTGCGCCATCGCCGGAAGCGCAGGAAGCTCGTCCCGGCTGACAGCCGAAGCACGCACAGCCAACCTGATCACGGACCTCAGTGGGGGAGTGGGTGCGCACCCGAAGCGACTTCCACCCTGGTCAGCGCCCTGCTCTGGATCACAGAGCGATCCACCGGACACAGCCGGGGAGAAAACGATCGCCTCACCGATCTCGGCGTGAAACGGTTGCCCCATGCCTCAACCGACCTTGCGCACTGAGCGTCTGCTGCTGGTGCCGCTGGCCGATCGGCATCTCGACCTGGAGGTCCACCTGGACTCCGACCTCGAGGTGCTGCGCTATCTCGACGCGAGGACGCCGACCAGGGACGAGGTGGTCGCGACTCATCAGCGGCGGATGGCCATGGCAAGCAAGGTAGACGGGCTGGGCTTCTGGATGGCCCATCTCTCCGATGGAGGGGACGAAGGTGAGTTCGTCGGCCTCATGATGCTGCCGCCTGCGCATGGTCCCGATCAGCCCGACGACCCCACCGTCTGCGATCTGGGGTACCGGCTCGTCCGCCGGTACTGGCGGCAGGGCCTGGCCAGTGAAGCGTCCCGCGCCCTTCTGCGGCACGCCTTCGACACCGTCGGGCAGAGCCGTGTGATCGCGCAGACCATGGCCGCCAACGCCGGATCCATAGGGGTGATGCGGGCCATCGGCATGCGGTACGTGCGCACGTACCACCCGCAGTTCGACGATCCGCTGCCGGACGCGCACCTCGGCGAAGTCGAGTACGAGATGACTCGCGCCATGTGGGAGGAGACGCGCTGAGGCGGCACACGGCCTCTCTCCTCCACTGCGAGCGGCATACCCGGCCCCCGCAGAAGAACGCAGATCTAGCGGAGACGTCCAAACCATCAGCCTGCCAGGTCGGGCGCCATGTCCTTGAATCCATAGGCCCAGCCTCGAGGCGAGAAGCAGCCTGGGCGTCGGTGCCCGCAGACCTGCAAGCTCACCGTCGAACGCCTCACCGTCAGGGTCAGTGTGACGAGGGCCGGGGGAGCGGCCTCGCTGGAGGCGGACGCGAACGGCGAGTACGTCCGGTCAACTGGCCGGAATGGCCGTGGCGCAGCGAGCGGTGAGGGTGAGCGGGCGGATCCAGCGGGTCCGGGAACCCAGGCGCGGAAGCTCGCAGCTCGACGGGATACCTGTGCTCGTATTCTTCCAGGACCCCTCCAGCGATGAGGAGTTCACCGTGACGAACGAGGGTGACCACGGGGGAGAGGATCACGGCAGCCTGGACGTGGGCCCCGATCGGTTTCGGCGTGCGTTCACGATCCACTACGACCCCGACACCCCGCCCGAACCTCGCGGCCGAAGATCGTTCCCGCCCACTCGACATCATCCACGGCACCGTGGCGCTGCTCATCGGAGCGGCCACGGTGCCGTGGGGCGAGGCTGCCGTGACACCCGACCAGCGATGACACACACCGGAGGACTCTTCCCCATGGATCCCCTCACGTTCGACTACGAGAAGCTGCATGTGCGTGTGGACCGGGGGGTGTTCGAACTGTTCCAGCCGAACGACCTGACGACCACGCTCCGGATCCCGCTGCACTGGCTCGGGGTCCTGGTGCACTACAGGAAGCCGGGTAGACCCGGCGAACTGATCTTCGGCGCCGTGAACGATCCGCGCGCCGCCCTCTACGGCACCGACCTGGCCTCCTTCGGGTACCGCTCCACCATGGCGTTCCGGGTGCCCTCCAGTGACGAGCCGTTGTTCCGCGCCTACTTCACCGAAGTGGCCGCGCTCGCCGGCCGGCCGGTGATCTGACATGGAACCACTCGTCTCACCAGGCTTGCGCAACTGTCCGACCGCCCGATCGTGACGTAGCTCCGAGATCGGCCATCCGACGGCCCTTCCCTCCGGCGGGGGAGGTGTTGATCTCCACCGATCCGCTGTTTGGCTTCGAGGGCTTGGACGCTTTTGTGAACGCGCGCGTGCCCTAGGGCGCGCGGAACGACACAAGGCCGCGGCCTGCCCCTCATCGGACCGTCGGCAGATGGCTGCTGCTTGTGGCCGAGGGCGGTAACAGGCCCCGCTTCCGCTTTCGCGGCGGCTTTTCCTGCGCTAATTCGACCAGGTCGGCCGCGTGACTACAGCGACATCGAGTCTCCTGAGGTCACGTGAGAGAAGACCATCCAACCCGAGTGGCACAAAACGCTCTGGATTGATGGAATCCGGCGTACAGGATGCCGTTTCAGGAGGAGTGTCGCTGGTGGCGCGCAAAGCAGTGAAGGCAGGAATCTTCCTCGGGATGGCGGGGATCGCCCTGGCAGGTGGCGTGTACCTCGCCTTGCCTGATGACAAGCCGTTCACGGTTTACCAGTACCGTCAGATGTGCTCCAAGCCACGCGGCTTCAAGCAGGCCGCGCCGCGGGCGGCCGGCGGACCACGGCCGATTCTTGTGTACGGCCAATGGCCCGTTCCCGACTCCAACCCGACCAAGATGGACGCCGCCGCGCTGAAGATCTGGGCACCGACCGACCCGTCGACAGTACAACTCGTCGCATGCGTCGATCTGGTCGGGCAGGGCGACTTCGTCCAGCGCTGCGACTACCAGCCCGATAACTCGGGAATGCTCGGGCAGCCGCAAGCGAATAACAGGCCGTTCTCCTACAACCTGTTTAAGGGCAGATACGCCGTGACGATTAATGAGGCGCTCACCGGCAAACTACTAACGAAAACGGAAGTGACCGGGGCCGACTTCCGCCCAGACGTCCCAGATGGGAGCGCCGCCGAACCGTGTTCCCCGCACGCCATCGCCGACTCGACTGGAGAATACAAGAAGGTAGGCGAACCGACAATTGCCGACCTGTGCACAGTGATGGACCCGTACGTTCTCAAGTAAGCGACTGATAGCGAAAGCTGTCCCGTTACAGAACGCCATCTCGGTCAGGCTGAGCCAGGATCATGCAGTCACCAGAGGTGGAAGTTGAGCAATGATCGAAACCAGACAGAATCCACCTTCTGTCTGGTTTAACCTGAAATCACACGAGAGGCCCCGCGCGGAGGAGGGCCGACGCGACCTTGATCCTTTACCTGGGAGGTCATCGCCGCGGCACGGAAGGCGCTGGCAGGGTTGCTCACCGAG
This sequence comes from Actinomadura sp. NPDC048032, assembly GCF_040653175.1. Classification (NCBI taxonomy): domain Bacteria; kingdom Bacillati; phylum Actinomycetota; class Actinomycetes; order Streptosporangiales; family Thermomonosporaceae; genus Actinomadura; species Actinomadura sp. NPDC048032. The sequence continues at coordinate 18,230 of NZ_JBEZJP010000044.1, read as the reverse complement.
CCGACAGCACATCGACGGAGGTCGCCCATGTCCGGAACCACCATGTCAACGAGCACGCGCGCCGTCGTGGAGGAGTTGCTGCGCCGGATCGGTGAAGGCGCCCCTGAGCGGATCGCCGCCATCTACGCCGAGCACTGCGACTGGAAGCTGGACTGGCGCGAAGCGGAGCACGGCCGCGCCGCCACACCCTGGATCCGGCACCGGTCCGGGCGCGCGGACGCCGCCGAGCACTACCGGCAGATCGCCGAGCACCACGTGCCCGAGAAGGTGGACACGCAGGTGGAGCGCATCCTGGTGGATGGCGATGACGCGGTGGTGCTGGGCGAGATCCGGCAGACCTCCCGGTCCACCGGGCGCGCCTATCGGGCCCGGTTCGCTTTGCACCTCACGGTCGAGGACGGCCTGGTCGTCCGGCACCACGTCTACGAGGACAGCCTTGCCGTCGCCCAGGCCTTCGTGCCCTGACCAGAATCGACCCGGTTCCGCCGACGGCGGGGTTGGGTCAGACTGGTCCGATGGATGATCTCGCCCGGCCGCCCCGACTGGTGCCGCCCACGACGGCGGTGCGCGAGTCGTTCCTGGCCGGGGAGAGGGACGACCATCTGGCGAGCGGCGACCCGGCGGACTGGCTGGACGACGCCCACCGGGACTTCGAGGCGTTCGTGGCGAGCCGGCGCGGCGTGCAGGAGCGTTGGGGCGTCCCGTGCACGACGTTCTGGTACGTCTCGGGCGAGCACTACATCGGGACCCTGATCCTGCGGCATCGCCTGACGCCGGAGCTCGCCGAAGTCGGCGGGCATATCGGGTATCACGTCGTGTTGCCGTGGCGCAGACAGGGCCACGCCACGCGGATGCTCGCGGCGGGATTGGCGGAATCCCGCCGGCTCGGTCTGGATCGGGTCCTGCTGACGTGCGCCGCCGGCAACGAGCCTTCCCTGCGGGTCATCCTCGCCAACGGTGGCGTGCACGACGGGCGTGCCCGCGGCGAGGATCGCTTCTGGATCGACCTCACCGCCGTTCATGCGACACACTCCGCATGAACGGCTCTGGGTGCTGTTGCTCGCTAATGATCACGACCAGCCTGTCCTGCGAATTCCCCTGATCGTGGCGAGATTGGGTGATCGTCCTCGCCGCGACTGTCGGCGAGGCGCCGCAGCATGCAGCTTGACCGCCAGGACCACCGCGTCCTAACTAGCGGCTCTGCATGCTGTTCTAGCGCGCTGCCGTCGATTTGTGCGTCCAACTTTTAATAAGACTCCATTCCCTGACCCGCCCCCTAGCTCCGGGATCGAATCGGACCCTAAGCGAGAGCTCCCGGGACCGGCTGCGGTCCTCTTTCGTCGAGGCCCTGAAGCTAGCGGAGGGGTAGTCCGTAACGGCGAACCGCTTAGGAGTACGGGAACATCTACGTCCACATTCGCCGCAGTGGAAACGGTCGCGCCGATGCCTGACCTTTGCGTCGTCGCTAACCGTGACCAGGCGCGACCCTGGACGGCCTTCACGGCCACGACGAAACGACAGTAAACCCCGCACCAGCACGTCATGGGCGATACAATAGACGCAACCCAATCGGGCTACTCTAGGAGCGAAATGAGCAATCAAGAGTGGTACAAGTCATCGTACAGCGGCGGCAACGGGGGCAACTGCCTCGAGCGTCGACGCTGGATCGGTCCCGTACAGGTCCGCGACTCCAAGGACCGGGCTCGCGGAATCCTGCAGTTCTCTCACCAGGCCTGGGCGCCGTTCGTGAAGAGCGTCGTCTGAGCCACGGGTAAGTCATCTGGCCCCTAGGCGATGCAGTTTATCGCCTAGGGGCGCACCTTCTGTACGTGGTTCCGTCCCAAGGACTTCCATCCACCCGAACAAATACGGGCCGCACTCCAGTGATTGCGGAACGCAACGCCTGCGCGTCCAACACCTTGGACATCCACCAGGGCCGGCTCGTCCATCAGCGGCGACACAGCTTGTCGGGAAGGCACGACCCCGACCGCACCCTCAGGATGACCGGCTGCACGGCGTCGGCGCGGGTGTCCCAATCCCGACTCGTCCGAGCGCGAGCGACACCACGGAAGATTGCCCCGCTCTCGGCGGGTCTGTCAGTTGGTCGATAATGAACATTATGTTAAGTAGAGCCTCTGATGATTCATCGGATGCACGATCGCTGGCTACCTCTCGGTCCGACGCTCCAGCAGTCGTTCACCAGTGCGAACAGCGGTGCGGCGGAGCTGGTGCGGGCAACTGACCTCCACTTGAAACGCTGTCGGTGGTCGACAGCGCGGAAGGCATGTTCATCAAGCTCGGTGAAGACCTGGCGTCGGTCCCCCAGCCACATTCGCCGCGATGATGCGGGAACATCTCGCCACCCGCTCGAACCTCCGAACCGCAGCAGCTGGCCGCAGCCCCTGGATGTTCCCAAACAACCGCGCTGGCCAGCACATCCATCCGAGCACGTTCCTCCAACGAATCCAGGACCTCGGCATCAATGTCCAAGGCGCCCGCAACACAGCCCTACGCGAGCTCGTCCGCGAAGTGCCTGCTCCGGTCGCAGCTCAGCTACTTGGCCACAGCGACCAAGTCACACGGAAACACGCCGAGGCCGCCGCAGTTCCATGGTCTGCCTACGCCGCCGAGGCAAAGAAGGGCCTGCGCCTGACCTGACTTGCGAGATAATCGGCGGCTCGATTCCCAGACTGCTCCGCATGCTCCATGACCAGCTGGCTACGATTTCCTAAGTGACCAGTACTGAAGGATCCGCACTCGGCACGCGCGCAGCGCACCGTCTAGCCCGAACAGGGCTCTGGCGAATCGAGCCCGGGCTGACCGGCGTCGAGTTCTCCCGCATCGAGCAGGAGTTTGGCTTCGAGTTCTCTGACGACCATCGAGCATTCCTCGCAGCGGGGCTACCGACCGGTGCTCCTCCGCCGGAGCCCGGGGTGTTCCAGAGCGCGACGCCCTGGCCCGACTGGCGCAACGGCGACCCCGATGATCTGCGCAAAAGGCTGAACTGGCCGGTAGATGGCGTGCTGTTCAGCGTTGAGCACGGCTATTGGCATAACACTTGGGGCGAACGGCCAGACGACCAGGCCGAAGCAATCACTAAAGCCCGCCAGAACCTCGACGAGGTCCCGCGCATGGTCCCCATTTTCAGCCACCGATACCTGCCAGCCGGACGAGGAACCTACGGACACCCGGTCTTGTCGATGCACCAGACGGACATTATCTACTACGGCATCGACCTCTATGACTACATCTGGCAAGAGTTCGCTGGATCGAGTCTGAGCATCGATGCGAATTGGACCCCGCCGGCAGTAGTCGCCTTCTGGCGAGACTTCCTCTGAACGGTCCCGCGCAAGTCTGGGGACTTGGAATACCGGCAGCTTGAATATCAGAGGTCCCCAGTAGACGGTCCGAGGACGACCGTGGCCTACTCCAGGAGGCGTTCCGCGTCGTCGGGGATCCAGGGGAACGGGACGTCAGGCCAGCGGGCAGCGGACCACTCATCGAGGTCCACGGCGAGAACGGCGTCGACGAAGGCCTCGGGCGGCTGATAGCCGTGCTCGGTGATGTAGTGGATGATCAGCGACGGAGCCGCGTACGCGAGCCCGGGCGCACCCGGGATCCGGACTTCCCCGTTTCCTTCCGGGCCCTCTCCCGGAGGACAGAGATCGCACTCATGCACCCCGAGGCAGACGTTCATCCGTTGCAGCTTCTGGATGGCCTTCAGCTTCTCTAAGAACACCCCGGGGACGGGACCTGTCGAGTACGGCCGGCCGACCTCCAGCCACCCAACGTTCAGGCGTACGTACGTCGGCCGGTACCAGAGGCCGTAGAAACCGGACTCCCCATCCGTGAACGAGTCCTCGGCCAGGTAGTCGTACACGGTGAGATCTTCGAAGAACACCCCTGCATCATCGCCGCACGGCGTCCTCGAAGGCGATGCGGTTCGCCGAACCCTCAGACAGGTCCTAGTAATACAGGCAGACGGACCACCGGATGCTCTCCGTCGGAGACCGTCACTGTCGGGTGTTCGAACGGCGGCTTGAGACGGCCGATCGCTGGGCGCGATGATGCCGCCACGCCTTAGTCGTTGGCGTCGTCGACGCCGGCGATCGCTCTGATGTCCGCTTCGGTCATGTCCAACGCCATGGCTATCTCCTTGACGAGAGAGGGACGCGGGTTGAGCCGTCCGCTGCGAAGCATGGGGATGGTGAACATCTACCGCGCAGTCGCTTTCCACCCGCCATACGGGTGTTCGAGCGGGCGCACGGTTACGCCCACGGCATATCAGAGGGCGGTCGAGTCTGGAGCGCTGAGAATAGTGGCAGGTCGAATTACAGAGGTCTTCAGTAGAGGTGATGTGGTTGGTGCCGGAAGGGTTCGTTCGTGCGTTGGACGTCTTCGAGGCGGTACTGGCTGCGGCGCCGGCGGACCGGTGGCTGTCCCCCTCGCCGTGTGAGGGCTGGGCGGCGGTCGACGTGGCCGGGCATGTGACGGCCGGGCTGCTGGTGGTCGAGATGCGGGCCGCCGGGCGTCCGCTGCCCGAGGACGATCCGGACTGGCGCGAGGTCGCCGGTGCTGATCCGTTGGGGTCCTGGCGGCAGGTGCGTGCGCGGATGATGGCCGAGCTGACGCCCGAGGCGCTGGCGCGGCCGGTGCGGTTGGCTCTCGGGCTGGAGATGACGTTGTGCGAGTGGCTGGAGGGTTATCCGCTGGAGTTGCTCGTCCACGCGTGGGATCTGGCCGAGGCCACCGGGCAGTCGGTCGCCTTCGACGCCGATCTGGTGGGGCCCGCGCTGGCGACCGCGCGGCAGATGGCGCCTGCTGGTCGTGAGGCGGGCATGTTGGGTCCCGAGGCTTCTGTCTCCGAGGACGCCGACGATCAGGTGCGCCTGCTCGCCCTCTTCGGCCGCTCCCCCGCGGGTGCGTGAAACGAGCGATACCCGTTACGGAGAGTGACTGTCGGCGGGCTTGGTTGGCCTCTCCCCCCGCTTCACTGACCTCCCCGGCGGGAAGCGATGCCGGGGCCGGCTCGTCCAGCGGCTCGGCGCTCCCCCCGGATATTTTGGTGCGCGGTTGGGCTTGTGCCGGTTAGGGTGCGGGGCATGCGTCGACGACATTGATCTTCACCTGAGGCGGGGCTCGCGCGGAGGCTGTACGGCTACGCGTTCCTCGAGGATTTCGTTCTTCTGTACCCGGTGTACGCGGTGCTGTTCGCCGAGACCGGGCTCTCCCCCGCCGCCGTTTCGTCGTTGTTCGTGATCTGGTCGGTCACGGCGTTCGCTCTGGAGCTGCCGTCCGGTTTGTGGGCGGATGTGTTCTCGCGGCGGTGGCTGCTGGTGGTCGCTCCCCTGCTGCCGGGCGCGGGTTTCGGGCTGTGGGCTTTCTTTCCTTCGTATCCGGCGTTCGCGGCTGGTTTCGTGCTGTGGGGCGCGGGGTCGGCGCTGCGTTCGGGGACGATGCAGGCGCTGGTGTACGAGGAGCTGCAGCGGGTCGGGGCGTCGGGCGCCTATGCGCGGTTGGTCGGGCGGTCTGAGGCGGTGTCGCTGCTGGCGGTGGTGGCCGCGTCGGCGGTGGCGTCGCCGGTGCTGGCGGTGTGGGGGTACCGGGGGTTGGGTGCGGCGAGTGTGGCGGCTTGCGCGGGTTGTGCGGTGGTGGGGTGGTTTCTGCCGGAGTCGCGGGGTGGCGGTGAGGGTGCGGAGGAGCCGTCGTTCGGGTCGGTGGTGCGTCAGGGGTGGGCGCAGGTGCGGGGTGAGCCGGCGGTGCGGCGGGCGCTGGTCCTGGTGGTGGTGCTGGAGGGTGTGACGGCGCTGGATGAGTATGTGCCGTTGCTGGTGCGGTCGACGGGTGTGGCGGCGTCGGTGGTGCCGTTGCTGGTGATGGTGGTGACGGTGGGTGATGCGGTGGGGGGTTGGGCGGCGGGGCGGGGTGTGCGGTGGCTGGCGCCGGTGCTCGGGGTGGGTGCGGTGTGCCTGGCGGTGGGGTCGTGGGGTGGTCGGCCGGGTGGGCTGGTGCTGGTGGCGGTGGCGTTCGGGGTGTTCCGGTGGGCGATTGCGGCGGCGGACGCGGGGTTGCAGGAGCGGGTGGGTGATGGGGCGCGGGCGACGGTGACGTCGGTGGCGGGGTTCGGGGCGGAGGCGGTGGCGGTTCTGGTGTTCGCGGGGTATGCGCTGGGGTCGCGGTGGGCTGGTGCGGGGGTGTTGATGGGGGTGGCGGCGGTGCCGTATGTGGTGGTGGCGGTCGTGCTGGGGTTGGGGGCGCGGCGGGGCGGCGTACATCCGGAGTCGTAGGCGGCGGGTGGCCGGTACGCGAAAGGCGCAGGGCGGTTGAACGCTCTCGCCGGATTCGTGGGTGGTGGGTGCGGGCCGAGGATCGTGGGGTCGTTGCGGATCGATTCTTGGAGCGTGCGCTGATGGGTGGGGACGCGCTGGTTCTGGCGCGGGTGCAGTTCGCGTTGACGGCCGGCACGCATTTTCTGTTCGTGGCGCTGACGCTGGGGTTGGCGACGCTGGTGGCGTTGACGCAGACGCGGGCGACGGTGTCGGGCAGCGCGGTGCATGCGCGGATGGTGCGGTTCTGGGGGCAGTTGTATGTCATCAACTATGCGGTGGGGATCGTCACCGGGTTGGTGATGGAGTTCCAGTTCGGGTTGAACTGGTCGGGGTTGTCGCGGGTGACGGGGAACGTGTTCGGGGTGCCGCTGGCGCTGGAGACGATCGTGGCGTTCTTCGTGGAGTCGACGTTCCTGGGGTTGTGGATTTTCGGGTGGGATCGGCTGAACCGGTGGGTGCATCTGGCGCTGATCTGGGTGGTGACGTTGACGGCGTATCTGTCGGCGTACTTCGTGCTGGTGGCGAACGGGTGGCTGCAGCGTCCGGTGGGGTTCGTGATGGTGGACGGTGTGGCGCGGCTGGACGATGCGGGGGCGCTGCTGACGAATCCGACGGCGTTGCTGGCGTTCTTCCATGTGCTGTTCGGGGGGTTGCTGACGGCGGGGTTCTTCATGGCGGGGGTGAGTGGTTTTCACCTGCTGCGGCGGACGGCGGAGGTGGAGTTCTTCCGGCGGTCGATGCGGATCGGGTTGCTGACGGTGATGGTGTCGGTGATGCCGGTGGTGGTTTTCGGTGGGACGCAGTTCCAGTACGCGCAGCCGACGAAGACGGGCGGGCACAAGGCGGCGGCCGCGGTGGCGGATTTCACGGCGCGGTTCGGGCCGGACGACTATCGGCCGCCGGTGCTGGCGGGGGTCGGTGAGGGGCTGATGGTGACGATGTGGTTGCTGATGCTTCTGGTGGCGTTGGTGGCGCTGGTGAAGTTCCCGTTCGGTGGGTGGCTGGTGCGGGGGCGGGTGTTCCACGTGCTGATGATCGTGGCGGTGCCGCTGCCGTATGTGGCGATGGTGTCGGGGTGGGTGTTCCGTGAGGTGGGGCGGCAGCCGTGGATGGTGTACGGGGTGCTGAAGACGCGGGACGCGCTGTCGCCGGGGGTGGGGTCGGGGACGATCACGGTGTCGTTCGTGGCGTTCTCGGTGCTGTTCGGGGTGCTGTTCGGGGTGAACGCGTGGCTGCTGGCGCGGTTCGCGCGGCGGGGTCCGGAGGGGGCGGGGCTGGGTGCCCCTCCCCCGGCGGAGCCGGCCGCGCCGGTGATGAGCCCGACGTTCTGACAGGAGCCTGGTGATGGATTCTCTCGCGGTGGTGTTGCTGGCGGTGTTCTCGGCCGGGTATCTGGTGCTGGCCGGCGCCGATGTCGGGGTGGGGATGCTGCTGCCGTGGCTGGGGCGGGATCAGCGGGAGCGGCGGCTGGTGATCGCGTTGTTCGCGCCGTTCTTCCTGGGCAACGAGGTGTGGCTGGTGGCGGCGGCGGGTCTGGTGGCGGGTGCGTTCCCGGGGCTGGAGCACGGGTTGCTGGAGGAGTTGTATCCGCTGTTCGCGGTGCTGCTGTTCGGGTGGGTCGTGCGGGACATGGGGTTGTGGCTGCGGGGCCGGGTGGACGCGGCGGGGTGGCGTGGCGGGTGTGACGCGGCGGTGGTGGCGGGGAGTTGGGCGCTGGCGCTGGCGTGGGGTTCGGTGCTGGGTTCGGTGCTGGCCGGTGGCGGGATGGGTGTGGGGAGTGTCGCGGGGTTGCCGTTGGCGGTGCTGTTCGCCTGGCATGGTGCGGGGTTCGCGCGGTGGCGGCTGCCGGTGGGGTTGGCGGGGCGTGCGGGGCGGGTTCCGGCCCGGTACGGGTTGTCGGCGCTGGTGATGGCGGGGGCGCCGGTGGTGGCCGGGGTGCAGGTGGAGTGGTCGCGGGTGGTGGCCGAGGGTGCGGGGCTGACGGTGACGGCGGTGGTGACGGTGGTGGTGCTGCCGCTGTTGCTGGCGTCGCAGGCGCTGGTGTGGTGGACGTTCCGGGGGCGTGTGGAGTCGCCCTCGTACCTGTAGGCGGTCGGGGTGAGGGGTGTCGAGCGGCGTCTGCTGCGGTTGGTTCCTGGCCGGGTGATGGTGCTGCTGGGGGTGCTGGCGGCGGGTCAGGGTGTGCTGCTGGTGGTGCAGGCGGAGTTGCTGGTGCGGGCGGTGGCGGGTCTGGATGCGGGCCCGTTGCCGTGGGTCGCGGTGGCGGTTGCGGGGCGGGCGTTGCTGGCGTGGGCGGTTGCGCTGGTGGCGGGCCGGGCGGCGGCGCGGGTGAAGCGGGGGCTGCGGGGTGAGCTGCTGGGGCGGGCCGCGGGTGATGCGGGCGGGCGGGTGACGTTGCTGACCCGGGGGTTGGACGCGGTCGATCCGTTCTTCACCGGTTATGCGCCGCAGGTGGTGGCGGCGTGTGCGGTGCCGGTGGTGGTGCTGGTGCGGCTGGTGGCGGCGGATTGGGCGTCGGCGCTGGTGGTGGTGGTGACGGTTCCGCTGGTGCCGGTGTTCGGTGCTCTGGTGGGGATGCGGACGGCGGCGTTGACGGGGCGGCAGTGGGGGCTGCTGCACCGGTTGGGCGGGCATTTCCGGGACGTGGTGGCGGGGCTGGGGACGTTGCGGGCGTTCGGGCGGACCGGTCATCAGTCGGTGGTGGTGCGGGAGCTGGCGGGTGAGCATCGGCGGGCGAGTGTGCGGGCGCTGCGGGTGGCGTTCCTGTCGTCGCTGGTGCTGGAGCTGGTGTGCGCGTTGTCGGTGGCTTTGGTGGCGGTTCCGGTGGGGTTGCGGTTGCTGGGCGGGGAGATGGTGCTGGCGACGGGTCTGCTGGTGCTGGTGCTGACGCCGGAGGTGTACCTGCCGTTGCGGGCGCTGGGGCAGCGTTTCCACGCGAGTGCGGAGGGGGTGGCGGCGGCGCGGGAGGTGTTCGCGGTGCTGGACGCGCCGGCGGTCTCGGGGGGCGGGGGCCGGGTCGTGGCGGGTGAGCGGGCTCCGGAGATCGTGCTGGAGGAGGTGACGGTGCGGTATCCGGGTGCGGCGGAGGCGGCGTTGGACCGGGTGTCGCTGCGGGTGGGGCCGGGTGAGCGGGTGGCGGTGACGGGGCCGTCGGGGGCGGGCAAGTCGACGCTGCTGCTGGTGCTGGCGGGGCTGGTGTCCCCCGATTCGGGGCGGGTGCTGGTCGACGGGGTGGATCTCGCGGAGCTGGAGGCGGGGGCGTGGCGGGCGCGGGTGGGGTGGGTGCCGCAGCGGCCGCATCTGTTCGCGGCGTCGGTGGCCGACAACGTCCGGCTGGGTGATCCGGGCGCGGGGATGGAGCGGGTGCGGGAGGCGGTGCGGGCGGCCGCGGCGGATTTCGTCGAGGATCTGCCGGAGGGGTTGGCGACGGTGCTGGGTGAGGGCGGTGCGGGGTTGTCGGCGGGGCAGCGGCAGCGGGTGACGATCGCGCGGGCGTTCCTGTCGGGTGGGCCGGTGATGCTGCTGGACGAGCCGACGGCGCGGCTGGATCTGCACAGTGAGCGGGTGCTGGTGGATGCGGCGGTGCGGTTGCTGGCGGGGCGGACGGCGGTGCTGGTGGCGCATCGTCCGGCGTTGCTGCGGGCGGTGGACCGGGTGGTGCGGTTGGAGGGCGGCCGGGTGTGCGCGGGGGCCGGTGGGCGTGTCGGTGGGGTGGCGGCGTGAGGGGCGTGTCGGGGGTGTGGGGCGCGGTGCGTCCGCACGCGGTGCGGCTGGTGGCGGCGGGCGTGGCGGGTGCGGTGGCGGAGCTGTGCGGGCTGGGGTTGATCGCGGCGGCGGCGTGGCTGATCGCGCGGGCGTCGCAGCGTCCGGAGCTGGCGGCGTTGTCGGTGGCGGTGGTGGCGGTGCGGGGGTTCGCGCTGGCGAAGGGGTCGCTGCGGTATGTGGAGCGGCTGGCGGGGCACGATGCGGCGTTGCGGGCGCTGGCGGAGTTGCGGGGCCGGGTGTTCGACGCGTTGGCGGCGGCGCGTCCGGGGGCGCGGCGGGTGCGTGACGGTGATGCGCTGACGCGGATGGTGTCGGATGTGGACGCCGTGCAGGATCTGCTGCTGCGGTGTGTGCTGCCGGTGGCGGGATCGGTGGTGTGCGGGGCCGCGGGGGTGGCGGTGTGTGCGCTGGTGGAGGCGTCGGCGGCGGGGGTGCTGGCGGTGGGTCTGCTGGTGGCGGGGGTGGTGCTGCCGGGGGTGGCGGCGGTGGCCGGTGGGCGTGCGGCGGCGCGGATGGCGGACGGGCGTGAGGTGTTGGCGGTGCGGGCGCTGGATGTGCTGGAGGGTGCGCGGGATCTGGCGATGTTCGGGGCGTCGGGGCGGTTCGCGGAGCGGGCGCGGGAGGCGGTGCGGGGGCTGGAGCGGGCGGAGCGGTCGGCGGCGCGGGTGTCGGCGGTGGTGGCGGCGGCGGGTTTCGTGGTGCAGGGCGTGACGGTCGCGGGGGTGGCGTGGGCGGGGTTGCGTGCGGGTGTGGACGAGGTTGGTGCGGCGGTGGTGGCGTTGACGGCGCTGGTGGCGGTGGAGTCGGTGCTGCCGCTGGCGGGTGCGGCGCAGCGGTTGCGGGAGGTGGCGCCTGCGGTGGGCCGGGTCGGGGCGGTGCTGGCCTCTCCCCCGGCGTCGTGTCCGGCGCGTCCGGTGGTGGTGCCGCGGGGTCCGCTCGGGGTGGAGTTGCTGGGGGTGCGGGTCGCCTTTGGGGAGGGGGTGGCTTTGGACGGGGTGGATCTGCGGGTGGAGCGGGGTCGGCGGGTCGCGGTGGTGGGGGCGAGCGGTGCGGGCAAGAGCACGCTGCTGGCGGCGGTGTCGGGGGATGTGCCGGTGGCGGCGGGTGCGGTGCTGCTCGGTGGGCGGGACGTGGGGGTGTATGCGCCCGGGGATGTGCGGGAGGCGGTGCGGGGGCTGGCGCAGGACGCGCACGTGTTCGCGGCGTCGGTGCGGGCGAATGTGCTGCTGGCGCGTCCGGACGCGGATGAGGAGCGGTTGTGGGCGGCGGCGGAGCGGGCGCGGTTCGCGGAGGTGGTGCGGGCGCTGCCGGAGGGGTGGGACACGGTGGTGGGGGCGGGTGGGCGCGGTCTGTCGGGCGGGCAGCGGCAGCGGCTGCTGCTGGCGCGGGCGCTGCTGGCCGATCCGCCGGTGCTGGTGCTGGACGAGCCGACGGAGGGGTTGGATCCCGCGGCGGCGGACGCGGTGACGCGCGAGCTGCTGGAGGCGCCGGGGGGCGGGACGCTGCTGCTGGTGACGCATCGGTTGGCGGCGCTGGGTGCGGCCGACGAGGTGGTGGTGCTGGATCGGGGGCGGGTGGTGCAGCGGGGTCGGCATGAGGAGTTGCTGGCGGTGCCGGGTGCTTACCGCGATCTGTGGGAGGCGGAGGTTCTGGCCGCTCGGGCGGCGGCGTGATGGCGGGTGTGGTGGAGGGCTTGGGCGAGGGCGGCGATGGCGTCGGTGATGGCCGAGGTGGGGACGGCGGCGTAGCCGAGGACGAGCCCGGGCAGGTGGGGGCGTTGTGCGTGCCATGACAGCGGGTGGGTTTTGACGCCGTGTTCCAGTGCGGCGGCTGCCAGGGCGGTGTCGTGGAGGGCGGTGTCGTGGAGGGCGGTGTCGTGGAGGGCGCCTGGAGGGTCATCGGGGAAGGTGATGGTCAGGTGCAGTCCGGCGGCGGCGCCGTGGACTGCGGCGGTGGGCAGGTGCGCGGCGATGGCCTGGATCATCGTGTCGCGGCGTCGGCGGTGGCGGCGGCGCAGGAGCCGCAGGATGCGTTCCATCTCGCCGGAGTTCATGAGTTCGGCGAGGACGAGTTGCGGGAGGGCGGCGTTGCCGAGGTCGGCGAAGCGTTTCTCGGCGATGACGGCGTCCAGGTGCGGGGGCGGGGGCAGGATCCAGCCGGTGCGCAGGGCGGGGGCGAGGAGTTTGGAGACGCTGCCGAGGTAGAAGGCGCGGTCGGTGAGCATGGAGCGCAGGGCGGGGACGGGGGGCCGGTCGTAGCGGTGTTCGGCGTCGTAGTCGTCTTCAATGATCAGGCCGCCTTCGGCGGCCCAGCGTGTGAGGTCGCGGCGGCGGTCGCCGCTGAGGACGGCGCCGGTGGGGAACTGGTGGGCGGGGGTGAGCAGGACGGCGGGGGCGCCGGTGGCGTGGAGGCGGTCGACGCGGATGCCGGCGGTGTCGACGGGGACGGGCGGGGTGGCCATCCCCCAGTGCGCCAGGTGCTGGCGGACGCCGAGGGAGCCGGGGTCCTCCACGGCGATCCGGTCGATGCCTTCGCGGGTGAGGACGCGGGCGACGAGGCCGAGGGCCTGGGCGGTGCCGGCGACGACGACGATCCCTGCGGGGTCGGCGGTGATGCCGCGGTAGCGGGCGAGCCAGGCGGCGACGGCGGTGCGCAGGGCGGGGGTGCCGCGCGGGTCGCCGTAGCCGAGGCCGGCGGCGGGCAGGTCGCGCAGGACGGTGCGTTCGGCGCGCTGCCAGGCCGCGCGGGGGAAGGCGGCGAGGTCGGGCAGGCCGGGTGACAGGTCGATGCGGGCGGGCAGGTCGCGCAGGGTGTCGAAGATGTCGGGGCCTGGGTGCGTGGGGAACGGGGCGGACAGCGCCGGGGCTGGAACGGTGGTCACCCGAGTGGGGTGTTCGGGCGGAGGTGTTGGGGTGAGGGGGGCCGCGACGACGATGGTGCCGGCTCGGCCGCGTCCGGCGAGGTGGCCTTCGTCGGCCAGGCGCTGGTAGGCCTCGGTGACCGCGCCGCGGGAGACGCGCAGTTCGGCGGCCAGGACGCGGGTGGCGGGCAGGCGGGTTCCGACGGGCAGGCGGCCGTCGGCGACGGCGTCGCGGAGGCGTCCGGCGAGCCAGTCGGCGAGCCCGCCGGGCGGGGCGTCGGCGGGGTCGAGGTGCAGGAAGTCCGACCCCGGCGTTACGGACCTGTTCGGTTCGTCGTCTTTGGACCTGTTCACTGGGCCATTGTGCGGCCACGGTGGTCGCATGGAAACCACGATGACGGACGGTCCCGGCGGCTACGTGCACGGGTACTCGGGACGGGAGGCGCGGCGGCTCGGCGACCAGGCCGACGCTCTGGCCGCGTTGGTGCACGACGGGACGGCCTATCCGGCGGGCAGCCGGGTGCTGGAGGCCGGCTGCGGGGTGGGGGCGCAGACGGTGCATCTGGTGGCGCGCTCCCCTGGTGCGCGCCTGACCGCGGTGGACCTTTCGCGGGAGTCGCTGGAGCAGGCCCGTGCCCGCGTCGAGGCGTCCTTCCCCGCGGCGGGGGTGCGGTGGCGGTGCGCGGACCTGCGGGACCTGCCGTTCGGCGACGCGGAGTTCGACCACGTGTTCGTGTGCTTCGTGCTGGAGCATCTGCCCGATCCGCGCGCTGTGCTGGCGGGTCTGCGGCGGGTGCTGCGGCCCGGGGGGACCCTCACGGCCGTCGAGGGCGACCACGGGTCGGCGTTCTTCCACCCTGACAGCGCCCACGCGCGCGCCGCGATCGCCCATCAGGTCGCGTTGCAGGCCGCGGCGGGCGGCGACGCGCTGCTCGGGCGGCGGCTGGGGCCGCTGCTGGCCGAGGCCGGGTACGCGCGGGTCGGCGTGGTCCCGCGGACCGTGTACGCCGACCGGGCGCGGCCCGGCCTGCGGCGGGCCTTCACCCGCGACACCTTCACCGCGATGATCGAGTCGGTGCGCGGGGAGGCCGTCGCGGCGGGGCTGGCCACCCCGGCCGACTTCGACCGGGGGGTCGCCGACCTGCACCGCGCCGCAGACGCCGACGGAACGTTCCACTACACGTTCTTCAAGGCCACCGCCGTGAACCCGGGGTGAGAGCCGCCCCTGGGGACGGGCCCGGAGGGCGGGCCGGTCAGTTGTCGGGCAGGAGCGGGCCGAGGGGGCCGAGGTCGAGGTTGAGGTCGTGGTCGTCCAGGTCGAAGTGGTCCTTGAGGCGGGTCATCGCCTCGTCCAGGCGCATCAGCGCCAGCCCGAGGTCCTCGATCTGCTGGTCGGTGAGGTCGCCGCCCTCGGCGCGGCGCAGCGCCTGCCGCTCCATGAGCTGCCGGATCAGTTCGACCAGGGTCAGCACCAGCTTCACCAGGTCCCGCTCGACCGTCTCGGGGTCGGAGCGCAGCCGCTGCATCGTGCGCGAGGACCGCTCCCGCAGGTCCGCCTCCCGCACCGGCGCGGCGCGCACCGGGGCGTCCCCGTGGGAGGCTCCGGCGGAGGTCCCCGGGGAGGACGATTCGGTGCGGCCGGCCAGGATGTCGTCGGTGAAGGGGTCGCCGACGGCGGGGTCGTGCACCGACACCTCCCCGCTGACCGGGTCGCGGCTCCCCCGCTCGCGGTCGCCGCGCGCGGAGGGCCCGGCGCCGGTCGGGCCGGGGGGCCGGTGGTCGGGTCGGGTCACGGTCGCTCCTCCTCGGGCAGCAGCTCGTCGCGGACGGAGGTGATCAGCGCCCGCAGGGACACCTCCACCAGGTCCACGCCCGCGATCGAGATGACCAGGTCGCCGGTGATGACGACGCCGCCCGCCAGGAGGCGGTCCAGCAGGTCGACCAGCGCGATCCGCTCCATCGGGGCGTCGCGGCCCTGGTCCAGGAGGGCCGTCACGCCGCCCCCGGCTCGATGAAGGAGTAGGGCGGCCAGGGCCCCGTCACCTCCACCTCGATGCCCGCCAGCCTCTGGTCGGCGGCCCGCGCCACCGCCAGGAACCCCTCCACCTGCTCCTCGTCCAGCAGGTAGGCGACGTTGAGGATCTGGGTACCCGCCCGGCCCGACAGGCGCGGGTCCTGCGGCGGGTGGTGCCGGGACGCCACGGCGTGGTCGGCGAGTTCGGCGTGCACCGCGTCGGCCTGCTCGCCGACCCGGCGGCCGGCGTCGGCGCGGCGGCGGCGCTCCTGCTGCCGGCGCCGCAGGTACGCCGCTCCCGGCCCGGCGGGGGCCGCGCCTTCCGCGTCCTGGCGGGGGCCGGTGAGGGGCTCGGCGCCCGGCGCGAGCCCCCCACCGGGGTCGGGGCCGTCGCGGCCGGTGTCGCCGCGCAGCAGTTCAGGGTCGGCGTAGGCCTTCACGCCCCACTCCGAGCGGCCGTCGATGAGGTCGAGGACCTCGGTGAACCGGCCGCCCTCGTCGGTGAGGACCTCGGCGACGCGGGCGTCGTCGCGGTAGATGGTCGCGATGCGCACCGGCGCGGTCGGGGCGGCGTGCGCGGCCCGATCCACCACGTCGTGGTGGGCGCGGGCGGTGGCCTCCAGCCACTGCAGGTCCTCCAGGTTGGCGCGCAGCGCCGCCTCGCCGTACTCGTCGAGCCGGACGGTGCTGACCAGGGCGGTCAGTCCTGCCGCGACCACGCCGCGCACGGGCGCGCCGGCCACCCCGGAAGCGTCGCGCAGCGCGGCCGGGTCCAGGCCGCGCGCGACTCCGTACAGGTAGACGCCGGTGCCGGCCGGGTCGGCGGCGTGGTCGCCGGCGGTCCGGCCGGCGAACCCGGGGGCGGTCATGATGAGGGCTCCTTTCCGTCTCCGGTCCGTTCGGCGGCGCCGTCGGCGCCGGCCTCGAGGGCGGCCAGGCGCTCGCGCAGCCGCCGGTTCTCCTCCAGCAGCTCGCGGTCGCCCTGGCCGTCCACCTCCTTCTGCCGGGCCTTGGACGACAGCGACGGGTCGTGCTCCCACCAGTCGATGCCCATTTCCTTGGCCCGGTCCACCGACGCCACCAGCAGCCGAAGCTTGATCGTCAGCAGTTCGATGTCCAGCAGGTTCACCCGGACGTCCCCGACGATCACGATCCCCTTGTCGAGGATGCGTTCCAGCAGGTCGGCCAGGTTGGCGCCCTGCCGCTCCCCGGCCACCGACCGCGCCGGCGAGCGCTGGCCGGTCCAGGAGATCTCACTCACAGCCGCTCAGTTCCTCTCCACTCGTCCGCGGGAGTAGCGGCCGGCGCGCCGGTAGCTCACCAGCTCCCCGTCGGCGTCCACCTCGGTGTCGTACACCGCGAGGATGTCCGCCGAGTCGGGGATGCGGTGGGTCTCCACGACCTCCACCTTGACGCGCCAGCCCTCCTCCGTGCGCTCCATTCCCACGACGCTCTCGGCACTGCGGCCGGTCATCGCCGTCACGTGCTCCACCGCCATCGCGGCGGCCTTGGACGCGGACAACATCACCGGCCTCCTAGCCGCCCGGCTGGTAGCCGCGGGCGCGGCCCTCGTTCAAGCGGCGGATCAGCTCCTCCTCGCGCTCGGCGGCCTCCTCCTCGGTGATCTCGCCGGCGGCGGCCTCGTCTGCCACCTGCTGCATCTCCGCGGCGATGCGCCCCGGGTCGTACAGCTGCGCCTCGGCCTGCTCGGTCAGGGTCTCGGCCAGCCACATCACGCCCTTGACGGGCGCGAGGGGGGCCGTGACCAGACCGGTGAAGAATCCCATCGCCTGTCACGCCTCCGGAACGAAGTCGTAGGGCGGCAGCGGCCCGATGAGCCGGATGCGGATCCGGTCGCCGTGCTGCTGGCCCAGCTTCTCCACGGCCTCCTCGAACGCGGCGCGGCGGTCGGCGCGGACCAGGAAGGAGGCGTCCAGGACGTCCTCCTCGCGGGCCGGGGTCTTGCGCGTGAACGCCTCGGCCGCCGAGGCCGCCCCGTCCAGCAGGACCTGCTCGTCGCTCTCCCGGAGCCGCTGCATCGACTGCGCGATCAGCTCGCCGAGCCGGACGCGGTCGTAGTAGACGGCGTCGGCGGCGTCGGCCGGGACCTCCCGCAGCCGCTGCGCCAGCTCGGCGACCTCCGGGTCGTTCTGCATGATCTCCCGCAGCACCGCGTCCTCGACGTAGGTGCCCTTGACGCGCAGTTCGACGCGGCCGTCCAGCTGGTCCAGGACCTGCGCGAAGCGCTCGGAGTTGTCGGCCAGCAGTTCCTTCTCCACCGCGCCGCGGTCGGCCAGCGCGGCCCCGAACCGGAACGGCAGGACCACGGTGCCGGCGTCGACCAGCGCGTTGAGGACCCGCTGGTGCGCGACCAGGTCGGCGCGCTCGCCCAGGGCGCGGTCGGCCGGCAGGTCGCTGACGACGGCGGCGGCCGTGCCCCCGTCCTCCACCAGCGACACCGGCCGGTCGTCCAGCCCGGCCAGGTCCGGTGGCAGCGCCACGCCCGACCGGGTCACCCCGTACACGTACTGCGGGATCCGGTCCCCGGCCTCAGAGCCGCCGGGGGTCTGAGGCGTGCTCATTCTTCCTCGTCCTCCTTCTTGCGCGACGAGCGGCGCCGCGCGGGTTCCTTGTCCTCTTCCTCGTCGGAGTCGCCGCCGAAGGTCTCCTTCAGCCGCTCCTGGGCCCCCTCCAGGGCACCGCGCGTCTTCTTCTTCGCGCCCGACTCCTGCATTCCGCCAACGAACTCCGGCAGGCCCTGCGAGGTGCCGTCGTGAGCGATGTCCAGACGGTTCACCGCCTCGGCGAACCGCAGGTAGGTGTCGACGCTGGCGACCACGATCCGCACGTCGATCGTGAGGATCTCGATTCCCACCAGCGAGACCCGCGCGTACAGGTCGATGACCAGACCCTTCTCCAGGATCAGGTCGACGACGTCGGCGAGCCCGCTGCCGGAACCGCCGCGCTGCACGACATTGCTGCCCGAAGTCTGCTGGGCGACCGGCCCAGTCATGTGATCGCTCCTTCTCGGGGTTGACCCGTTTGGGGGTGAAGCATGAACCCCGGTGTACCCGTCTCGGTCTGCCTAAACAGGAGAACCGTTTCCGGTTATGTGCTGGTCAAGGCGAAATGTCCGTCCAGACATGCGCGACGCCCCGCTCGTGCCGCCGCCCCTCACGAGGTGGACCGGCAACGGCCGCCGATGATTTCTCGCCGCCGCGCGGGTCTGTACATGTGATCATCCCGGCGAGGTGAGGAGCCG
>NZ_JBEZJP010000043.1:0-31215 GCF_040653175.1 Actinomadura sp. NPDC048032 | reverse complement strand
GCCAGGTCGCGTGCGGCGGCGACCGGATCGGGGTTCCCGGCGCCGACGTTGTGGCTGACCACGGTCAGGTCCCCGCCCGGGTGGGACTTGTCGCCGAGCAGCCCGCCGAACAGGTTCAGCCACACCACGACCGGCAGCAGCAGCGCGGCGACGGCGGAGGCGGAGCGGCGCCACAGCGCCCCGGCCAGCAGCACGGGGACGAACAGGCCGAACCACGGGAGGAACGTCTCCACCAGGCTGCCGAGGTTCCCGATCCGGTTCGGGATCTCCGCGTGCAGCAGCATGAGCAGGCCGAGGAGCAGCGCCGACGCGGCGAGCAGGGGGCCGCGCCTCCACGGCTCCGGCCGGGAGCCGGCGCGGATCGCCCGGCGGACGCCCGCGCGCCAGGACCCGGCGCCGGTGCGCCGTCCGGCCCCGGCCTGTTCGGGCTCCGCCGTTTCCGCCGTTTCCACCGGCGCCGTCGTGTGTCCTCGCTCAGCCATGCCGCCAGTGAAGACGGCGCGGTGTTGCCGGCGCGTATGGGATTTTCGATACGCGGACGATATGTAGCGGCTCGTAGCATCGCGGGCATGGGTGTGCCGATCGCCGGGAACGAACGCCGTCGTCATGGATAGGCGCCCAGGTCTCAGCGCCCGGCTGAAGCTCACGCTCAGCTACGCCGGTTTCCTCCTGCTGGGCGGCGGTCTCCTGCTGGCCGTGGTCTGGGTGTTCGTGCTGCGCTGGATGCGCGACGTCGACGCCGGAGCCATCCAGAGGAGATTCGGCGTCGTGATCGTGCTCGGGCCCGACCGCTCCGAACTGCTGCGCGGCTTCTATCCGGCCGCGGCCGCGGCCATGGGCTTCCTCCTGCTCTTCGGCCTCGCGGGAGGGTGGCTCCTCGCCGGCCGGATGCTCGCGCCGCTCACCCGGATCGCGGACGCGGCGCGGACGGCCTCCGGCGGCTCGCTGTCCCACCGGATCCGGCTCCGGGGCCGCAGGGACGAGTTCCGGGAACTCGCCGACGTGTTCGACGCCATGCTCGAACAGCTCGAATCCCACGTCGCCGAACAGCAGAGGTTCGCCGCGAACGCCTCCCACGAGCTGCGCACCCCGCTGGCGATCTCCCAGACCCTGCTCGACACCGCCCGCAGCGACCCCGCGCGGGATCAGAGCGAGGTCCTCGAACGCCTCCACACCGTCAACACGCGGGCGATCGACCTCACCGAGGCCCTCCTGCTGCTCAGCCGCATGGACCGCAAGAGCTTCACCCGCGACGCGGTGGACCTGTCCCTCATCGCCGAGGAAGCCGCCGAAACGCTGCTCCCCCTCGCCGAACAGCGCCGGATCACGCTCGACGTCACCGGCGAGAGGACGCACGCCCTCGGCTCCGCCGAGCTCGTCCTGCGGCTGGTGACCAACCTCGTCCAGAACGCCATCGTCCACAACCTCCCGGACGGCGGCACCGTGACGGTCCACACCGGATCGCTGCACGGCGCGAGCGTGCTGCGGGTCGAGAACACCGGTCAGCCGGTCCCGCCGGAACTGGTCCCGACCCTCACCGAACCCTTCCAGCGCGGCACCCAGCGCGCACGGACCGACGAGCACGCCGGTGTCGGCCTCGGGCTGGCGATCGTCCACAGCATCGTCCGGGCCCACGACGGGACTCTCGACCTCACCCCCCGCCCCACGGGCGGCCTCATCGTCACCGTCCGGCTGCCCGGCGAGCACGCGGGGGCGCCCGAGCCGGCGCCGTCCCCGGGCGGGCCCTGCACGATCCGTTGACGGGAGGCCGCCGGTGGCGGCTTCCCCGTGCCGTCCCTACTCCGGCCCGGGTTCGCTGAAGGCGCCTGCGGCCGCGGCCAGGGCGGCGGTTCTGGCCGCGTGGGCGGGCAGGCCCGGGTCGGGATCGGTGCGCAGGAGCACCAGGTGGTGGTACATCGGCGCGGTGGCGGCGACGAGCAGGCGCCGGGCGTCGGTGGACGGCGGCAGTTCGCCGCGCCGCACGGCCCGGGTGACGACGATCTCGCAGCGGGTGTAGCGGTCCTCCCAGAGCCGCCGCTGGGCCCGGGCGGCCTTCTCCGAGCGGAACGAGGCGGCGATCAGGGCTTCCATGATCGGCGGCTCCGCGCCCATGGCCGTCTGGATCTCCTCGTTCAGCGCCGCCAGGTCGCCTTCCAGCGAGCCGGTGTCCGGGGGGCTCCAGTCGTCGTCGCCGGCCGCGTCGAGGACGTCGGCGAGCAGGCCGCCGACGTCGCTCCAGCGCCGGTAGACCGTGGCGCGGTGCACGCCCGCGCGGGCCGCGACGGCCTCCACGGTGAGCCCGTCGTAGCCGTGCTCGCCGAGCTCCGCGAGGACCGCGTCGAGCACCTGCGCGCGGGTGCGGGCGGTCCGGCCGCCGGGGCGGGGCCGGGGCGGCGGCGCGCCTCCGGCGCCCTCCGGTCGTGCGTCTGGGGAAGTCATCGCAGGTGGTCCGGTTGCTCTGGGGGATGCGGCATGGCAGAATCCTAATGTAACAGTTGTCGCATTAGTGGAGTGATCGATGCTCTTCCGAAGCGTTCACCCGACCGCGCGGTCGCTGACGGCCGCCCCGTCCTCGAATGCTTGGGAGTGCACGCATGGCCACGCAGATCACCGCGCTCGGTGTCGGCAAGTCCTACGACGGCAGGCTCGTCCTTGACGAGGTGACCTGCTCACTCGCCCCGGGAGAGCGCACCGGGATCGTCGGTGAGAACGGCTCCGGAAAGACGACCCTGCTGCGCCTGCTCGCCGGACGCGAACGTCCCGACCAGGGCCGGGTCGTCGTCCAGGCGACCGGCGGCGTCGGCTACCTCGCCCAGGACGAGCGCACGGTGCCGGACGCGACCGTCCAGCAGGTCATCGACCGGGCGCTGAGCGATCTGCGCGCGGTGGAGGAGCGGATGCGCCGCCTGGAGGCGGCGATGGCCGAAGGCGAGGAGTCGGTCGCGGCCGAGTACGGCGATCTGATGACGGTCTTCGAGCTGCGCGGCGGCTACGACGCCGACGCGCGCGTGGAACGCGCCCTGCACGGGCTCGGCCTGGGCCTCGTCGACCGCGACCGCACCGTCGGCGACCTCTCCGGAGGGGAACGGGCCAGGTTGCGGCTGGCGGCCGTTCTGGCGTCCGCGCCGGAGGTTCTGCTGCTGGACGAGCCGACCAACCATCTCGACGAGAACGCCCTGCACTGGCTGGAGGAGCACCTGCGCGCCCGGCGGGGCACCACGGTGGCGGTCTCGCACGACCGGGCGTTCCTCGACCGCGTCGCCACCAGCCTGCTGGAGGTGGACGCCGACCGGCACGGCGTCGTCCGGTACGGCGGTGGATACGCCGGCTACCTCGCCGAGAAGGCGGCGGCCCGGCGGCGCTGGGGCCAGGCCCACGAGCAGTGGAGGTCCGACGTCGAGCGGCTCCGCCTGGCCGCCGCGACCACCGCGCGCCAGGTGGCCCCCGGCCGGGAGATGAAGGACCGCAACAAGATGGCCTACGACCGGGCGGGCGGCCGGGTCCAGCAGTCGGTGGCCGCCCGGGTGCGCAACGCCGAGGAGCGGCTGCGCCGCCTGCTCGCCGACCCGGTCCCGGCTCCGCCGGAGCCGCTGCGCTTCACTCCCGTCCTGCGGGCCCGCCGGCTGCGGGGCGCGGTGATCGAGGCCGACGGCGTCGCCGTCGACGGCCGGCTCGACCGCACGAGCCTCACCGTCGCCGCGGGCGACCGCCTGCTGGTCACGGGGCCGAACGGAGCGGGCAAGAGCACTCTGCTCCGCGTCCTGGCCGGTGAACTCGCCCCCGACGGCGGAAGCGTCACCCGGCGCGGCCGGATCGCCTACCTGCCCCAGGAGCCGCGCCCGGGACGCCCGGACGAGACCGTGCTGACCGCCTTCGCCCGCGGGCGGGCGGGAGATCCGGCCGAGCACGCCGAACGGCTGCTCTCCCTGGGGCTGTTCAGGCCCGACCGGCTCACGGTCCCGACCGGGCGGCTGTCCACCGGGCAGCGGCAGCGGCTCGCGTTGGCGCGGATGCTCACCGAGCCGTCCGACGTCCTGCTGCTGGACGAACCCGCCAACCACCTGTCACCGGCCCTGGTCGAGGACCTGGAGAACGCCCTGGCCGGCTACGGCGGCACGCTCGTCGTCGTCAGCCACGACCGCCTGCTGCGCCGCCGCTGGAAGGGCCGCCACCTGGCCGTGCGGCCGGCTCCGGCGCCCGCCGCCCGCGGCTGAGCGCACCCATCACACCGGTAAGGAAGCGAATCGTCATGCCACTCGTCCCCGCCGACCCGAACGTCGTGCACCCGATGCCCGAGCAGCCGCGTGTGGTGCTGCTGAAGCCGCTGGTCACCTCGCCGCTGATCGAGGTCGGGGAGTTCACCTACTACGACGACCCGGACGATCCGACCGCGTTCGAGACCCGGAACGTGCTGTACCACTACGGGCCGGAACGGCTGGTCATCGGGCGGTTCTGCGCGCTGGGCGAGGGCGTGCGGTTCATCATGAACGGCGCCAACCACCGCATGGACGGGCCCTCGACGTTCCCCTTCCCGATCATGGGGGGCTCCTGGGCCGAGCATTTCGATCTCATCACCGGCCTGCCCGGACGGGGCGACACCGTCGTCGGCCACGACGTGTGGTTCGGCTACCGGGCCACGGTGATGCCCGGCGTCCGCATCGGCCACGGAGCGATCGTCGCGTCCGGCTCCGTCGTCGTCGACGACGTCCCCGACTACGGCATCGTCGGCGGCAACCCGGCCAGGCTCATCCGCCGCCGCTACGGCGACGCCGACGTCGACCGCCTGCTGGCCGTGGCCTGGTGGGACTGGCCGCTCCAGCACATCACCGAGCACGTCCGCACGATCATGTCAGGAGGCATCGACGACCTGGAGGAGGCGGCGGCCCGCATGGAGTAGGCCGATCGCCGTCCCTCCCCCTCCGATCCGGAAACGAGTTGCCAGCATGCCTGCTCCGTCCCCTCACGCCACCTTCGCCGACCGGCTCGGCTCCGCCGCCGTCGCGCTCGACCACCTCGCCCCCGAGGCGCCGCTGGACGACCTGGAGCCGCTGCGCGGCATCGTGGGTGACGCGCGCGTCGTCGCGATCGGGGAGAACTCCCACTTCATCACCGAGTTCTCGCACCTGCGCCAGCGCGTCCTGCGGTTCCTGGCCGAACGCTGCGGTTTCACCGTCCTCGCCTTCGAGTACGGCTTCAGCGAAGGCTTCCCGCTGGACGCCTGGGCCCAGGGGCAGGGCACCGACGATGAGCTCTCCGCCCATCTCGCCGAAACGATCCCCGTGGGGGTCGAAGAGCCCTTGCGCTGGATGCGCCGGCACAACGCCACGGCCGGTGCGCCGGTGCGGTTCGCCGGGATCGACGTCCCGGCGGCGGGCGGGTCGCTGCTGCCGGCCCTGGCCCCCGTCGCCGACTACCTGCGCCGGGTCGACCCCGAGATCCTTCCGGTGGTCGAGGAGGCCGTGCGGATCGCCGGGTCGTTCGCCGGCCCCTCGGCCGCCGCGGCCGCACCGGCCTGGACCCGCCTGGCCGCCGCCGAGCAGGACGCGCTCAGCGCGCTCCTGATGCGCCTGCTCATCCGGTTCCGTGCCGTCGCGCCGCTGTACCTGTCCCGTGGCGACCGGCACGAGTACGACATCGCTCTGCGTCGCCTGGAGGCCGCCTGCCACGCCGACTACGGGTTCCGCGCGATGGCCGGCCTGTACGCCGGCAGCGGCCTGACCGCCGACACCTCGGCCCGGGACGTCTACATGGCCGGGTCGGTCCAGTGGCACCTGAAGCGCTTCGGGCCCGGGACCCGCATCGTGCTGGCGTCCCACAACGCCCACATCCAGAAGACGCCGGTCTCGTTCGACGGCCACCTCACGGGACTCCCCATGGGGCAGCACCTGCGCGACGCCCTGGGCGATGACTACGTCGCCCTCGCCCTGACCAGCGTCGCCGGACACACCGCCGACATGCGCCCGGACGAGTCCGCGCGCTTCGGGTTCGCCGTCGACGCCACCCCGCTCCAGCCCCCCGAGCCGAACAGCATCGAAGCCGCCTTCGCCGACGCCGGGCTCGGGCTGAGCATCGCCGATCTCAACCGGGTCCGCGCGCGGGGCTCCGGCGGACCTGACCGCATCCGGCTCCAGAGCGCCTACCTGGAGACTCCCGTCCTCGACGCGTTCGACGCCGTCATCACCACCCCAACGTCCACCGTCGCCGACCTCGGCGACACGTGAGAGCCGTGCTCAGGCGCCGGAGCCGGAGGGTTCGACATCGCGTTCGGGGCGGCTGATCTCGGCCCACACCTCGTCGAGGGAGAGGCCGAGGACGCCCGCGATCGCGGCGATGGTCGAGAATGCGGGGGTGGCCACGCGGCCCGACTCGATCTTCCGGAGGGTCTCCGGGGAGACGCGCGCGTCGAGCGCGGTGGCGAGCATCGAGCGCTCCCCCCTGGCCCGGCGCAGGAGGGCGCCGAGGCGCTGCCCGCGTTCGACCTCCGCGGGAGTGAGCGGCAACCTGACCATGGCCCCTATTCTAGTACCGGTATAGTATGACCGGTATAGTTATTGGGTGCAGGGGATGATGGCCACATGATCGAGATTCTGAACCCCGGCGAACTGGCCCGGGCCAAGGACACGGGCGCCCTGGTCGCCGACATCCTGCAGACGGTGAAGAGCCGCACCGCGGTCGGCACCAACCTGCTGGAGATCGACCAGTGGACCAAGGCCATGATCGTCGAGGCGGGGGCGGAGTCCTGCTACGTCGACTACGCGCCGTCCTTCGGGCGCGGGCCGTTCGGCCACTACATCTGCACGTCCGTCAACGACGCCGTCCTTCACGGGCTCCCCTACGACTACGCGCTCGCCGACGGGGACCTGCTGAGCCTCGACCTCGCCGTCTCCCTGGGCGGAGTCGCCGCGGACTCGGCCATCAGCTTCGTCGTGGGCGAATCGAAGGCCCCGGAGAGCGTCGCGCTGATCGACACGACCGAACGCGCGCTGCGGGCGGGGATCGCCGCCGCCGGACCCGGGGCCCGCACCGGAGACATCTCCCACGCCATCGGCACGGTCCTGCGCGAGGCGGGGTACTCGATCAACACCGATTTCGGGGGCCACGGCATCGGATCGACGATGCACCAGGACCCGCACGTCTCCAACACCGGGCGCCCCGGCCGCGGGTACAAGCTGCGCCCCGGGCTGCTGCTCGCGCTGGAGCCGTGGATCATGGAGGACACCGCCGACCTCGTCACCGACGCCGACGGGTGGACGCTCCGCAGCGCGACGGGCTGCCGCACGGCGCACAGCGAGCACACGATCGCCATCACCGACGACGGCGCCGAGATCCTCACCCTGCCGAAGCGGACGCGACCGTGACGGAGCCGTCTCCACGGTCGCCCGCTCAGGGCTTCAGCATTGCTCCAGGGCGGCGTCCATGGCCCGGTCCCTTCCGCGGATCAGGCTGAGCTTCCGGCCGGGTTCGGGCAGTTCGACCCCGTGCTCGGCCAAGCACGCCTGGAACCGATTCCCTTCGGTCACCCGCACCAGGACGGCCTGCCCCGGCTCCATGAGGGACGCGCATTTCTCGATCCCCCGGTTGATCCGCTGCTCGTTCCCGCCGGCACGGTCGTCTTCGGGCAGCCGGACGCCGTGCGTACGCAGGCAGGCGAAGAACCGGGACTCCAAGGTCGCCGAAGGCGACGGCGCACTCGGCGACACGGACGCGCTGGCCCTCGGAGGAGCCGAGGAGTCACCGCCGTCGCCGCCGCACCCCGCCACGGCGATGAGCGTCACCGTGAAGCCGACGAGCGTTAAGACACCGCGCATACCCGCATCGTCCTCTCTTGCGGCAAGAGCGGCAGGCGCCGCCCACGCGCGACACTAATGCGCCAGTAGAAGGTGGCACAATTCCGGCGCGGACCGCCGTCCGGCCGACGCGACGACCACCTGATCGCGGGGCCGACGGCCCCCGTAGGGGCCAGAAACATAGAAGCGGCACCTGGGGGCCGCTTCTATGGGTGTTTCAGCCGGCCGTGCCCGGCCGGAGAACGGCTCGGTGACAGCCCGTCTCGGCCACTACCGCCCCGCTCCCCCGGCCGTCAGCAACGAGCCGGTTCGACGGTCACGGAGTCCGCGGTCCGTGCGATCCTCGGTCCCGCTGCACCCGGCGGCGCCGCGGCCGGGCGGGAAATGCCGCCGCCACCTGGTCGTCTGCGGTGGACAGCACGGGCGGGCGGGGGCGGCGCTGGTAGGCTCTCGGCCGATGCGTGGGCGGCAGTGAGTGACGTAGTGGCCCGCCCCGGCGCGACGCCGCCGGTCCAGGACCGGCGCAGGATCCTGTCCGCCCGCACGTCCCACAGTTAGGTACCCGGTGTCGTTCTCCCCTTCGACCGTCCGCCGCAACTGGCTGTTCTGCGCGGTGCTGCTCGTGGGCGTCGTGCTGCGGGTGCTCGCCATGGTCGGGTTCCGGGGCGTGCTGTGGTTCAACGACAGCTACGACTTCGTCCGGATCGCGGACGACCCGTTCCCGCACCCGATGAGGCCGTCCGGGTACGGGCTCTTCCTCTGGGCGCTGAAGCCGTTCCACAGCCTGGCGCTGGTGACGGCGCTCCAGCACGCGGCCATCCTCGGGCTGGCCGCGCTCGGGTACCGGATGCTCGTCCGCGACTTCGAGGTCCGGCGGCCGTGGGCGGCGCTGGCGGTCGCGCCGGTGCTGCTCGACTCCTTCCAGGTCGAACTGGAGCACCTGCTGCTGTCGGACACCCTGTTCACCGTCCTGGTGTTCGGCGCGATGCTGCTGCTGGCCCGGCCCGGGGAGGCCGGCTGGCGGCGCGCCGCGCTGGTGGGCGCGCTGCTCGGCGTGGCGGCCGTCACGCGGACCGTGGGGGTGCCGCTCTTCCTCATCGCCGTCCTCTACCTGCTGCTCAGGCGGACGCGATGGCCGGTGTACCTGGCGCTCGCCGTGACGTTCGCGCTGCCCGTCGGGGCGTACGCGACGTGGTTCCAGCGGGAGCACGGCCGGTTCCAGATGACGGGCGTGGACGGCATCTTCCTGTGGGGGCGGACGGCGGCGTTCGCCGACTGCGACGCGTTCGCGCCCCCGCCGGACCTGGCGGGGCTCTGCCCGTACGGCGCCAAGGACGACCGGCCCGCCTCCTCCCACCAGATCTGGGAGGACAACTCGCCGACCGGCTGGTCCAACGGGCAGGCGTTCGACGAGGAGACCAACGCGCGGGCGCAGCGGTTCGCCTTGTGGGCGATCAAGAACCAGCCTCTCGACTACCTGCGCGTCGTCTCCTACGACTTCTTCGTCCGGACGTTCTCGTGGCACCGGTCGCGCTACCCGACCGTGGGCACCGAGGCCCGCTACCACTTCCCCACGCGGCCGACGGCGCGCAAGCCGAGACTGCCCGTCTACGGGGGCGGAGACCGGGGCGCGGTCGTGTACGAGTACTCGCATGGGACGGGCCGCACGCACGTCGTCGAGCCGTACGCCGGCGTGCTGCGCGGCTACCAGAAGCACGTGAGCGTTCCGGGGACGGTGCTCGGCGCGGTGCTGCTCGCGGGCGCGGCCGGGATCGTGTGGCGGCGGGGTCGCGCCCGGACGGCGCTGTTCTGGACGTCCGGCGTCGCCCTCCTGGCCATCCCTCCGATCACGGTCGACTTCGACTACCGCTACATGCTGCCCGCCCTGCCGTTCGCGTGTTTCGCCGCCGCGCTGGCGTGGGGCCGCCGCCGCCCGGTCACGGCCGAGCCGGAGGCCGAGCCGGTCGAGGCGACGCCCGAGGTGCAGCCCGCCGACGCCTGAGACGGGTTGAGTACGAGAGCGGATACCGCCGCGCGGCGGCCGCCGGGATCATTGGCGGCATGCGCCGATTCGTGATCCCCCTGGTCGTCCTGCTCGCCGCCGGCTGCGGGCAGCTGGGCCGGAGCCCCGAGGACGTGGCCGCCGCGGACGCGCGGAAGGCCGCAGAGCGGGCCGGGGACCGGGTCTACGACTCCCGGGTGCGGCCCGCGCGGGACATGGGGCACCGGGCGGCGGACCTCGACGGCGTGGAGGTCATGCGGGTGACCGGCGTCTCGACCGCCGGGGACGGGGTGCGGCTCGTCCTCCGGACGGAGGGGACGGCGCCGGAAGGCGGCTGGTTCCCGTCCTCGACGGTCACCGTGCGGCGGTGCTTCGAGCTGCGGTTCTCGACCACCACCGAATGGCGGCACTACGGAACGCGGCAGGTGCCGTGCCCGTCCGGGGCGCCGCTCGCTTTCCCGCCGTGGCCGAAGACGCCGGAGATCCCGTTCGAGCGGCTGGGCAAGGCGCTGCCCCGCGTGCCGAAGGGAGGCCGGGCGGACGAGGCGAAGATCCGCGCGGCGGTCGCGTCGCTGCGGCTCGACCCGGCCATCCGGCGCGAGTTCGCCGCCAGGGGCGACGTCGTCGGCGTGGCCCTCACCGTGAAGCCCTACGGGTCGGACGTCTTCGACTGCGTCCTGGCCCGCGTCGCGCCGGGCCGCACGAACGTGTGGACGCCGCCCCGGATGCAGCGGATGGCGGGCGAGGGCGGCTGCGGCGCCGGCAACGCCGTCGACCCGCTGCCGCCGCCGCACTGAGAACGCGCGCCGGTCAGCGCATGAAGGGCCGTGGGGGCGGCGGCGGGGGCGGCGGGGGCGGCCCGGGGCGGTTCACCTCGGCCTCGGCCTCCATCAGCGGGCGCTCCCTCGCCATCCGCAGGCCGGGGAGGGCCAGGAGCAGTCCGGGGACGCACACCGCCGCGCACACGACCAGGCCCCGGAAGACGATCTTCTCTCCCTCGCCGGGGTCGCCGGTGTCCAGCGCGGACAGCAGGAAGCGGGTGAAGGCCACCAGCGCCGCGCAGACGACGAGGTGCCCCAGGATGATCAGAAGCCGGCCGATCCGGTCCCGGGCGCCGCGGCGGCGGGCGCCGCGCCACAGGTAGCGGCCGATCGTCAGCACGGTGGTGCCGACGATGACGACGGTGAAGCCGTTGACCAGCGGTTCCATCGCGGGCCCGGCGCCGCTCAGCCCCTCGGAGCCGAGATCGGGGCCGAGGTCGGCGCCCAGGATCGACTGGACGTCGTAGAGGAACCCGAGCACCATCGCCGCGGCGCCGACGACGATCAGGAGCAGGCCGAGCAGTAGGAACAGGACGTTGGGGCGGTGGACCCCCGGACGGTGGTACTGGGTCATGTGATGGCTCCCCCCGGGTGTGGTCGGGACTCCGGCGCGGCGACGGCCCCCGGGGCGCGGCGCCGCGTTCGCCACGGTCGCCGAGACCGGTTCCGGACGCCACGGGAGCGTGTCACTGAGTGACCCGCCGGTGGCTTTTCGTCCCTCCGGGCAGGACCATGGAACGCATGGACGACCGCACCGTGACCGGCCGCGTCGTCGCCGTCCTCGACGCGGTCGCCGCCCGCGGCGGGCCGATGACGCTGGCCGACCTCACCCGCGAGGTCGGCGTCCCCAAGCCCACGGTGCGGCGCATCGCCGCCGACCTGGTGGCCCGGCGGATGCTCCGGCGCGACCCCGACGGGCGCTACCGGCTGGGGCCGCGCCTGCTGGACCTCGGGAGGCGGGCGGCCCTGCAGGAGGGCCTGCTCCACGCCGCCACCCCGCACGTGCAGGACCTGTTCGCCCGCACGGGGGAGATCGTGTGGGTCTGCGAGATCAGCGAGGGCTCCATCACGTTCATGACCATGGCCTACGGCGCCAACCGGGCCCCCGACGTGCGGCGCGGGGAGTGGTCGAACGACCCGAGGAGCGCGGCGCTGCAGGCGTCCGCGCTCGGACGGGTGGTGCTCGCGGAGCGGCCCGACCTCCTGGAGGGCCTGCGCGGGAGGCCGCCGGCGCCGCAGACACCGCGTGGCACGACGTCCTGGCCGCGTTTCCTGGACGAGGTCAACGCCGTGCGCGACACCGCGATCGCGGTGGAGCACGAGCAGTGCCATCTCGGATTCAGCTGCGTCGCCACGGGGGTGCGCGGCCCGGACGGCGCGCTGGTCGGCTGCCTCGGCGTGACCGGCCGCACGGGCAGCCTGCCCACCGGGCGGATGGCGCGGCTGCTGCCCGCCGCGTCGGACGGCATCGCCCGCGCCGCCGGGGCGCTGCTCGCATCACCCCCGCGCCCGCCGGACGGGCGTCACCCGTTCTGAGGGCCGAGGCGCGCTGCGGCGACCTTCTTCGGGACGACCATCCGCCACGCGTCGGTGACGAGTTCCTCCATCTCGGCCTCGTCCAGCGCCGCGGTCCAGGCGTGCACCCAGTTGAAACGCATATCGGATTCACCTGGCAGGTGGAACTTGTCCGGCTCGGATTCGACCAGGGCGAGCCGCTCCTCCTTGGGGAACGCGAACCCCATGACGGTCTCGTCCCGCGAGAAGGCGACGTAGACGATGGAGCCGACGCGGAACTTCACCCGGTCCCTGATCAGGTGCTCGGACGTGCGGGGCAGCGTCGCCGCGAGGGCCCGCACCTGCTCGACGGTGATCATCCTGTCCTCCTGTGGCCGCGCCGCCGCCGGTGCGGCACTTCCAGCAAAGCACCCCGCACCGCATGATCTTGTTAGATTTGCCGGGTGAACGAACTCGTGCGCTGGCAGACCGAGAACGGGACCGTCGTCGTGGAGACCGACGACCGGGAGCCGGGGTTCCAGTCGGTGTCGCTCTCCGGCGACCTGATCCACGACGCGGTCGGCAAGTTCGAGGACGCGTTCCAGAACGTCCGGGAGGCGGCGCAGTCGGCGCTCGCGTCGCTGCGCGGCGGCGCGCTGAACCCCGACGGGATCGAGCTGGAGTTCGGCGTCAAGCTCAACGCGGCGGCCGGGGCCGTCATCGCCAAGACGTCCGTCGAGGGCCACCTCAAGGTCAAGATGACGTGGGGGCAGCAGCCGCGCGCCGCGGAGGAGGCGTAGCCGCATCGTGGACGACTGGCAGTGGCGCGCCTGGGTCGGCCCGCCGTCCGGCGGCAGGCTCGGCGCGGCGTTCCTCGTCACCGCGACACGGCTGCTGACCTGCGCCCACACCGTCCATGGGCGGGACGAGGTGCGCGTCGGGTTCCCCGGGCTGCTGGAGAACCTGCCCGCCAGGGTCGTGCGGCGCGGCGGCTGGGAGCGGGCGGGAGACCCCGGCGACGTCGCCGTCCTCGAACTGCGCGAGCCGGTCGCGCTGACCCCCGCCACGCTGGCCGCGCCCGACGGCCCGCACGAGGGGAGCCTGCTCGGACGGACGTTCGGGGTGTGCGGGTTCCCGCGCCGTCCCGACCAGAACGAGCGGCACGCGTCGGTGACGACGTTCCCGCACCGCGGGATGCGGCGCGAGTGGTGGGAGCTGAAGACCGGCCAGGGCGACTGGCTGGAGGAGGGCTACAGCGGCTCCGCCGTGTACGACACGGCGACGGGCGAGGTCATCGGCATGGTGACGAACGCCGAGCTGCGGCACGGCGACCGGGCCGACCTCGGCTGGATGCTGCCCATCGCGCACATCCGAACGTACTGGGAGGAACTCGACGACCTGCTGCCGCTGCGGTGGCTGACCCCCGACGCCCGCCGCGAGCTGCGGGACCTTTTGGACGGCGTGCGTTACACCGACCCGCTCGCCGCCGACCTCGAACGGATCACCGGCCGGCGGGCGTTCGGCGGCTTCCGGTCGGCGTGGGGATCGGTGCGCTACGTGGCCGAGGGCTGGGCGGAGGACCGGCTCGTCCGGTACCTCGCGGCGCTCGGGCCGCACCTGCCCGAGTCCGCCCGGCTGCGGCTCACCGCGTGGTCCGCGCGGCACCTGCCCGGCGCCGCGCCCGCCGCCCCGCGCTCGGGACCCGCGTCGGTGATCGTCCGGCTGGAGCGGGTCACGTTCGACAACGCCTTCGACGTGACCGTGCACACCTGGATCGACGGGGCCGAGGGTCCGGGGCGGCCGACCGAGCGCGTCCCGGACCGGCGGGTGCGGCCGGTGGTCGAGGCGGGCGTGGCGGCGCTCGCGCCCGCGCTGTTCGGCCGCGACTGGATGATCGAGTTCGCGGTGCCGGAGGGCTGGCTCGGCAAGCCGTTCGAGCAGTGGTACGTCGACCCGCGCAACAGGATCCCCATGCGCAAGTACCCGGTCGTGGTCCGGGACGTGGAGCGGCTGCGGCCCGACTCGATCCGCCGCGACCAGGCCCACCACCGCTGGCGGCTGCTGATCGAGCGCGGCCGCAGCGAGCCCCGCCCCATCGCGTGCGACGCGCCGCGCCGGGGCAGCGACTTCCAGGACTGGCTGGAGGCCAACATCGACTTCTGCGTGCTGGTGTACGGGTCGCGGCCGGTGAAGAGCTGGCTGACGGCCGCGCTCAACAACGGCGTCCCCGTCATGATGTGGACGCGCACCCCGTGCGACGCGTCCTCGCACGGCGACTGCCGGGGGCACCGCGTCCTCGACGAGCTCACCGCGGCGGTCGGCGACCGGCATCCGGGCGACCTTCCGCGGCTCGCGCTCGCGCTGCGCAAGGCCGCGCTCGTCGCCCCCAAGGACACGCCGCACTGCGGGCGCGACCTGACGCTGCTGTGGGACGATCCGTCCCGGCTTCCCGACCCCCCGCTCGCGATGGAGGTATAGGTGCCCGACTGGCTGCTCTACACCGGGAGCCGACGCACGCACGACGGCATCGACCGGCTGCCTCCTCCGCCGCCGTGGCGCGCGTTCGACGGCGACCCCACCGTTGAGCCCCCCTCCGGCGGATCCGGGAACGAGCACCAGGCGACCACGTACCGTCCGTCCGACGACGCCGTGCAGCAGGTCAACGCCGCCCTCTACCTGCGCCGCCCGCTGCTGGTGACGGGGCCTCCCGGCACCGGCAAGTCGACGCTGGCCTACGCCGTCGCCCACGAACTGGGGCTCGGGCCCGTCCTGCACTGGCCCATCACCAGCCGGACCACCCTCCGCGACGGCCTCTACCAGTACGACCCGCTCACCCGCCTGTACGCGGCCGGACGGCACGACGCGACCGGACGGGACGACGCCGCGCGCGAGGAGGACATCGGCCGCTACATCCGCCTCGGCCCGCTCGGCACGGCGCTGCTGCCCTACCGGCGGCCGCGCGTCCTGCTCGTCGACGAGATCGACAAGAGCGACATCGACCTGCCCAACGACCTGCTCACCATCTTCGAGAAGGGCGAGTACGAGCTGCCCGAGCTGACCCGGCGGGCCGACCCGGTCGCCGAGGTCATGACCGCCGACGGGCCGGGCGCGCGGGTCACCGTCACCGCCGGGACGGTCCGCTGCCGCGCGTTCCCGCTTGTCGTGATGACCAGCAACGGCGAGCGCGAGTTCCCGCCCGCCTTCCTGCGGCGCTGCGTGACCGTGGAGCTGCGGCAGCCGTCGGGCGAGGCCGAGCTGTCCGCGATCGTCCGCGAGCACCTCGGTCCGCTCGCCGACCAGAGCGACGACCTCGTCCGCCGCTTCTTCGAGCGCTCCGCGTCCGGCACCCTCGCCACCGACCAGCTCCTCAACGCCGTCTACCTGTGCCGCCACGCCGGCGCCGAGGACCGCCGGGCCCTGGCCGACCGCATCATGCCCTACCTGACCAGGCCCGTCGATGACGATTGACCGGCTCCGGAACGTCCTGTCAGCGGTCGGGCCGCCGCCGGACGCCCGCGAACTCAGCGAGATGCTGTGGCTCGCCTGCCACATCTCCCCGTCCGAGGAGCCGGCCCCCTCGGCCCCACCGGTTCCGCCGCCCGTGCCCGACGAGCGCGCCGACGACCCCGGCGGCCCCAGGCCGCCCGAGCCCGCGCCCCCGCGCCCCTCCGAACCGCTGACCGAGCTGCGCCCCCGCCCGGGCGCCGACGCGGAGCCGGTGGGCCGCGCGTCCGAGGTGCTCGTCCCGACCGCGCCGATGCTGGCCGACCCGCTCGGCGTCCAGCGTGCGCTGCGCCCGTTGAAGCGGCGCGTCCCGTCCCGGCACCGCGTCGAGCTGGACGAGGACGCCACCGCCGCGCGCATCGCCGACACCCGCCTGTGGACGCCCGTCCTCGTCCCGTCGCCCGAGCGGTGGCTCGGCCTCAGCCTGGTCGTCGACACCGGCCCCACCATGCGGCTGTGGCGCCCCCTCGCCCGCGAGCTGGCCGAGACGCTGCTCCGCCAGGGCGCCTTCCAGGACGTCCACCTCGGCTACCTCGACGGGAACGGCCGCGTCGCCTCCACGCCCGAGGCGCCGCCGCAGGACCCGGGGACGCTCCTGGACGCCTCCGGGCGGCGGGCCGTCCTCGTGCTGAGCGACTGCTCGGGCCCCCACTGGTGGAACGGGCGCGCCGGGCAGGCCGTGCGCCGCTGGGCGCAGGCCGGGCCGACCGCGATCGTCCAGCCGCTCGCCGAACGCCTCTGGCGCCGCACCGCCGCCCCCGCCTCCCCCGGCCTCGCCGTCCTCCCCCGCCCCGGCGCCCCGAACACCGACCTGCGCTTCGCCCCCTACGACGGCGCCGCCGCGCCCGGCGTGCCCGTCCCCGTCCTGGAGATCGCGCCACGCTGGTTCGGCGCGTGGGCCCGGCTGGTCTCCGGGTCCGAGCCGCAGCCCGCCGCCGTCGCGACGCTGCCGGCCCGCCCGTCCGGGGCGGCGCCCGTGCGGCGCGAGCGGGAACTGCCGATCGCCGAGCGCGTCCGCCGCTTCCTCGCCACCGCGTCCCCGGGCGCCGCCGAACTGGCCGCCCACGTCGCGGTCTCCGTCCCGTCGCTGCCGGTGATGCGCCTGATCCAGCACCGGATCCTCGGCGGCTCGGGCCCCGGACAGCTCGCCGAGGTGCTGCTGAGCGGCCTGCTCCGCCCGGCCGGCGGCGTGCGCTACGCGTTCGTCCCCGGCGCCCGCGAGGCCCTCCTCGACACCCTCCCGCGCCCCGAGGCCCTGCACACCCGGCACGTCCTGGAGGCCGTCTCCGCCGAGATCGAGCGCCGCGCCGGGACGTCCGCCGAGACGTTCCGCGCCCTCCTCCCCGCCGACGGCGGCCCGGTCGTCCTCACCGCCGACACCGACCACTTCGCCCTCCTCACCCCCCGGACCCGCTCCCACCTCACCCCCGCTCCCCCGGCCCCGGAGGCGGCTCAGGGCCCGGACCTGCTCGGCCTCTTCGACACCCCGGCCGAGGAGCTTCTCGACCGGTGGGCCGACGCCCCGTGCGAGTCCCCGATCGGAGAGGACGGCGGCGGCCGGGTGACGCTGGACCTTCTCCGGAGCACGCCGGAGCTCCCGCACGGCCTGATCATCGCTCCGCGGGTCGACCGCGCCGAGCTGGTGCGGACGACCGTGTTCAGCCTCGCCCTCACCCATTCCCCGGACATCCTGAACTTCGCCTTCGTCGACGCCCACGGGGGGAGACCCTTCGCCGGCCTGGGCGACCTTCCTCACGTCGCCGCCGCCGTCCACGCCGGGTCGCCCGAATCAGTGCAGATCGCCACGTTGATCGCAGCGCTCGAAGACGAAGGCCGCCGCCGCACCACGGCAATACGGAATGCCGGGTTCTCCGCGTGGGACGAGTACCAGGCGGCCGTCGCCGAGGGCGCCGGCCACTCGCCGATTCCCGGCCTGGTGGTCGTCATCGACGACCCCGGTCCGTTGCTGGATGCGCAGCCTGCCCTGATCGACGCCCTCATGTGGCTGTCCGGAGCGGGAGCCCCGGCGGGGATGAGGTTCATCTTCTGCAGGGACGATGACTCGCACCTGCCAGGGCCCCTCCAGGACTACGTCGGCTGGAACCTGGGGCTCCGCGGCCAGGGGCTCGCCTTCGTCCACGTTTTCGCAGACCGGGCCCACCCGGCGTTCGAGCCCGCGCACATTCACATCGACGACGCCGACCGGCTGACAACGCGGATGCGGCGCCTGGGGCGACGAGCGCGCGAACTGCCCTGGCCGACGGAACTGGAGTCGGAGCCCCTGTCGTCCGACGCGAACGTGTCTTTGCGGGAGGCGTCCGCCGCCACGAGCCCGTCTCCGGTGCCTTCTCCCGGGTTCGACGTGCTGTGGTTGAACGGCGGCGGGCCGAACGGGATGTTGCACGAGACATGGGACCTGCCCGCCGAGATGCCGCGCAGCCCGGTGATCGGTTACCGGCCGGGCGGCCATCTCCTCAACCTCTATCCTCTCGATTCCTCGTCGGGCATTCCGCACGGCCTGATCGTGGGCAGCCCCGAGGCCCGCCAGAAGGTCGTCCGCGCCATCACCCTGGCTCTCGCCGCAGGACGCTCCCCGGCGGACCTGAGATTCGTGTTCGCGGGTATGGGCGCGCATCCGCTCGGCGAGCCCATCGGCCTTCCGCACGTCCTTTACTCCGAGGAAGAGCTGCTGGGCTCGCCGGAACGACTCCGGCGGTTCTTCGAGTTCCTCTCCGGCGAGCTCGAAGCACGGTCCGCGAGCCCACCGCAGGACACGCCGCATGTTTCGGATCTCGGCACCGGCCAATGGACGGTCGACGAGCTGTACGAGCAGTTCCGCCAGGACCCGAATTCGGTCGACCGGGTCTGGTGGAACTTCTTCGAGGACTACCAGCCGGGCGAACAGCCCGCCACCCTGCCTCCCGGGTCCCCGTCCACGCCGCCGCCCCAGACGCGGCCGCGCCTCCTCGTGGTCGCCGATCTCTCGCTCACCTTCCCGATCAGCAGACCCGAGGTGGGCGAGACGCTCCTCTCCCTGGCGCAACGAGGCAGGGCACTCGACGTCCAACTGCTGCTCACCGCGTCCACCGTCGAGAACACCGCCATCTGGGGCCGCTTCCTGCCGCTCCTCGGCTGGCGCATCGCTGCGGACCGCCTGCCGCCCGACCAGCTCCAGCACGTCCTCGGACAGGCGAGCCTCCAGTTCTCTGACGGAGAGGAGACGGCCTACCTCCTCGCGGGAGGCGGCTCCCCCCAGCGCTTCACCGTGGCGCCGGAGCCTCCTCGCGACGCCGTCGACGACTTCATACGGCGAACGCGCGAACTCTCGTCAGCCGTACCGGCGGGCACCGCCTCGCAGGACGCCGACCTGGAGGCCATCAACACCCTGATCGCCGACCTGGACGGGCTGACCGAGATCGACCATTGGACGAACGAGGACGGCCCCGTCGACACCGTGACAGTGCGGACGGCCCTCCGGGACATCCTCCAGGCAGATGCCGAGGCCGTGCGTTCGGGCGATCCCCTCACGCTTCGCCACATGATCTTTCCGGCCGCGTACAGGCAGGAGATGAAGGTGGCGGCGGGGCTGTACGCGGAGACGCTCAGAGAACTCGGAGTCGTGTCCCAGAACCGCCTTCCGTACTCCCATGAGGACATGACGGTCGTGTGGTCCTTCGATTCCGCGACACGATGGCCGGAGCTCTTCCATGCCGTCCAGTCCGGTGTCCTCTTCCTCAATCTCGACGACCCGAGACCGGCTCCGCCGGGCGGCTCGGCCTTTCGGGCGCGCTTCGACCCCCTTCTCTCCGTGCTGCCCGAGGCACCTGAAGGCTTGCTGATCGTCCTCTGCGGAGAGCCTGAGCGGTTCGAGGAGGCGCTCAGGAGCGTTCCCGAACTCGCCGGCCGCTTCAGGTGGATCCGTACCTTCGACGCCGCATCGCCCGAGGACGCCGCCCGACCTCCGCGGAACCGGACGGTGCGGCTCGGGAATGATCCGGAGACGGGCGAGGCCGTGCTTCTGGACTTCGACGTCGATCGGCATCTGCTCATCAGCGGCCCGTCCGGTTCCGGGAAGGCGACCCTGGTGCGCAAGATCGTTGACGGGTTGGCGTCGAGTGGTACCGAGCGGGACCGGCTCGTCTACTTCCTGGACATGCACATGAGCCCGCACGACCTCGCACGCGCAGAGGCGTGGGGGCGGGTGGGCGTGCGGCACACGTCGTCGCCGGAGGAATTCGGCAGGATGCTGACCGAGGCCAGGTGGAGCACCAGCACCCGCCTGTTCAGGCGCAGGGGGCCCTCGATCTTCCTGGTCGTGTCGCACCGTCCGCGCCTGCTGGGAGACGACCCGCTCGCCGCGGCCATTCCCGACCTGCGAACGATGCGCGAGCACGGCGTCCACCTCGTCCTCGCACGGCATCAGATCACGTTCGGCGAGTCGCTCGATCCCGTGGTCACCCTGCTCCGTGACCTCGGCGCACCGGCTCTGCTGACCAGGTATGTGGGCGGGCATGAGGCGAGGCTTTGGGATGTTCCCTCATCGCTCCAGGGACCCCTGGAGCCTGGCGACGCGCTGCTGGTGCATCCCGGGCGGCAGCGGCTCGTGCGGCTCGGCGATCCGGCCGGATGATATTGGATCGAGCTGTCCATAACGTGTTACGGTGACTGCATGGCGCGGCCGAGGAAGTTCGACGAGGGTCTTGCCGTCGAGGCGGCCATGCGGGCCTTCTGGGCGGA
Organism: Actinomadura sp. NPDC048032; assembly: GCF_040653175.1. NCBI lineage: Bacteria > Bacillati > Actinomycetota > Actinomycetes > Streptosporangiales > Thermomonosporaceae > Actinomadura > Actinomadura sp. NPDC048032. The sequence goes on along the minus strand of NZ_JBEZJP010000043.1, from coordinate 10,870 downwards.
CGGCTACGAGGCGACGTCGACGCAGGGGTTGTGCGCGGCGACGGGCCTCGGGCGCAGCAGCATCTACAACACGTTCGCCAGCAAGCGCGATCTGTTCGTCAAGGCGCTGACGCACTACATGGAGGTGCGGACCGGGCGGCTCATCGACCACTTGCAGGGCGGTGAGGGCACGGTGCGCGAGCGCCTCCGGGCGGTCATGGACTGGGCCGCCGAACCGGACGAGGACGACCCGTCCGGATGCCTGGTCGTGAACGCCACGGTGGAGCTCGGGCCGCACGACCCCGACATCGCCGAGCGGCTCGAACGGGACCGGCGGCGGCGGTTCGCCACGCTCAGGGCGGCGATCGAGGACGGGATGCGCGACGGCGAGATCGACGCCGCCAAGGACGCGGGCGCGCTGGCGCATTTCATGATCTCCACGATCAGCGGCATCCAGGTGGCCGCGCGCGGCGGCGCCGGCCCCGACACCCTGCGGGCCATCGCGGACACGGCGATGCTCTCCCTCTGATCCGGGCGGCCGGCGCGCCGCCCTTTTTCGCGCCCGAGTTTTGTACTGATCTATCCAATACAGGAGGACCGATGCCACTGGCCGTCTACGCGCTGGGACTGGCGATCTTCGCGCAGGGCACGTCGGAGCTGATGCTGGCGGGGCTGCTGCCCGGCATGGCGCACGACCTCGGCGTGTCCGTGCCCGCCGCCGGGTGGCTGATCTCGGCGTTCGCGATCGGGATGCTGGCCGGGGCGCCGCCGCTCGCCGTCCTGACGCTGCGCTGGCCGCACCGGCGGGCGATGCTGGCGTTCCTCGCGGTGTTCGCGCTGACGCACGTGGTCGGGGCGCTCACGCCCGGATACTGGACGCTGTTCGCGATGCGGATCGTCGGGGCGTTCGTCTACGCGGGGTTCTGGGCGGTGGCGGCGGCGACCGCCGTGAGCCTCGTGCCGCGCGACGCGCGCGGGAAGGCGATGGGCGTCGTCGCGGGCGGCCTCACGGTCGCGGCGATCGTCGGGCTGCCCGCCGGGACGGTGGTCGGGCAGCATCTCGGCTGGCGGGCGGCGTTCTGGGCGGTCGCGGCCATGTCGGCCGCCGCGATGGCGCTGGTGGCCGCGACGATCCCCGCCGCGCGCGCGGACGCCGCGCCGCCCCGGGTGCGGGACGAGGTGCGCGCGATGGCCGTCCCCGGCCTGTGGCTGCTGTACGGGACGACGGCGCTGGCCACGAGCGGGCTCCTCGCCGTGTTCGGCTACCTGGGCGCCTTCCTGACGGAGACGACGGGCATCGCGGAGGCGTGGGTCCCCGGCGTGCTGGCGCTGTACGGCGTCGGCGCCCTCCTCGGGATCACGCTCGGCGGGCGGACGGCCGACCGGTGGGGCGTCCCGACGCTGTACGCGGGCTTCGCGGGGCTCACGGTCGTGTCCGCGCTGCTCGCCCTGGCGGCGAGGTCGCCCCTGCCCGTGGTGGTCCTCGTGTTCTTCCTCGGGTTCGTCGGATTCGGGACGAACCCGGCCCTCAACTCGCGGGCGTTCGGCCTGGTGGACGGCGCGTCGACGCTCGTCGCCGCCGGGAACGTCGTCGCGTTCAACATCGGCATCACGGTGGGGCCGTGGCTCGGCGGGCTCGCGATCGACGCGGGGAAGGGCTACCCGTCCACGGCCTGGATCGGAGCGGCGCTGGGCGTCGCGGCGATCGGCGCCGTGGCGATCGGATCCCTGGTGCGCGGCGGTCCCCGGCGGCGCTCCGCGGGAGAGGCCGAGCCGGCCAGGTCGGCGATCAGCGCGTGAGGCGGCCGGAGGTCACCGGCAGGAGGCCGCGCGGAACGCCCACAGGGCGCGCCGGCCCGGGTGCTCCGCGAGCGTGAAGACGCGGTGGCGGCCCCGGTGGCAGGACAGGTCCTCCGGTCCGTAGGAGACGGTGCGGCGGCTCACCGGCGCCCAGCCGCGGCCGGTGTAGCGGGTCGAGAAGAGCCGGCCGCGCTCGCCGCTGCGGCTCTGGGTGAACCACCACTGCCCGCGCGTCCTGACCGCGCCCTGGACCCGGTCCACCGGGAGCGGCGCGCCGCCGTCGGCGCTCGCGGTCCCGCGCCCTACCAAGGACGCCAGCGGCCAGGAGACCACCCGTCCCCGCGGCTGGTCCGGGCGGCAGTACTCGCCCGCGATGAGGACGTGCGGCCACGTGGTGCGGTCGATCGCCGTCCACGACATGCGCAGCGGGCCGCGGCCCCTGCACTCGCCGCCGGTCCGGCCGCGGGCGAAGTGCCGGCTGCTCGTCTGCGCCATCACGTACCGGAAACCGTGGGCGTAGTACGTGCCGCCGTGCAGCCCGATCCGGTCGGGGCGGCGGGTCGAGCCCGCCCCGCTCGCGGCCAGGTCGAAGATCTGCCGCATGTCGAACTCGCGCAGCCCGTGCCGGGTGTCGGCGACGTAGAGCTTGTCGCCGTACCAGGCGATGCCGCCCGCGTGGACGCCGACGTCGGTGTAGGTGGGCCGCCCGCCCCGCATCACCGGCGCGACGAGCAGGACGTGCCGGTAGACGCGCCGGTCGGGGTCGACGAACGTGATCCTGACCCGGCCGCCGTTGTGCCAGGACACGAGGATCGGCCGGACGCCGCCCGCCCATCGCTCGCCCGCCGCGGCGTCCGAGACGGACGTGACGCCCTGCGGGACCCAGTCCTGCGTGGTGCTGTCCGCCTGGTCGAAGCAGTAGACGAGCGAGCCTCCGGGAACCCCGGCCGCCCGTCCGCAGCCGCCGCCGAGCCTGGCGTGGCCGGGCGAGCGGAGCAGCGCGGCGACGCCGGTCCTACGGAGCACGCCGCCCAGCGCCCTGACCGAAGCGCTCCGGTCCGTGCCGCGCCGCAGGTCGAAGTCGCGGGCGTCGAGTGGCGCCGCGACGGTGCCCGCCGCCCGCGCCGCGCTCGCCGCCCGCGCGGGCACCGGCGCCGGGGCGGGCGCCGCGAGGGCGGCGCCCGGACCGGCGACCGCCAGGACGCCCGCCGCGACGGCCGCGGTTCCCGGCCGGGAGACTGCTGTCACCGTGCGTCTCTTGATCATCACAGTGCGCGACATACCCAGCCGGACGCTCCGGACGACCCCGACATGACCTAGGGAAAGACAACTTAAGTTTCGCGGCCCATTACTTCGGCGGCGTCAACCCTCGCCTCCCCGACGTCGCGGACGGGACGGCCCCGAGGGGAGGCCGTCCCGTCCGGTAAGGGTCAGCGCAGGGCGCACGTCCCCGAGTCGGACTTCGACGGGGCGCTCTCCGAGGTCCCCGTCAGGCTGAGCCGCGCGTGGCGGGAGGCGCCCGGCCCGGCCTTCGCCCAGACCTCGACCTTGGCGCGGCCGCCCGCCGGGGCGGTGGCCAGCTCGTTCGGCAGCCACGTGGTCCAGCCGGCGCCGGACACGGACGCCTTGAGGCGGAAAACGTCGGAGGCGTGCGGGCCGTCACCGCCCCGGCCCGTGTTGGTGAGCGTCATCGTGCACTTCGTCCATCCCGCGCCGGTCGGCCGGGCGGGGCCGGAGTCGACTCGCACACCGCGCCGCTGCGGCCCGGCGCCGTCCAGCGAGCTGACCGCGACCGTGTAGGACAGCACGCCCCTGCGGTCCCGCCTGAGGTTCAGGACGTAGAAGTGCAGCCGGTTCGCCTGGTCGACGTACTCGTACTCGCTGCCGGAGTTCGTCCCCGCGTGGTAGAGCGCGTCGGAGAGCTGCCGGTAGTCGCCGATCGTCATCTTCTTCGGGGTGCCGTCGGGCAGGACGAAGTCGACCTTGTCGATGTCCTGCGGGTTGGCGTCCTCGACCCAGATGAACGGGGCGCGGTCCTGGTCCTTGGTCTTGGCCAGCAGGACGCCGGAGTCGGGCGTGAAGGAGTCCGTGCCCATCCGGTCGACGACTTCGAGGGTGTAGTTGTCGTAGCCGCCGCCGTCGCACAGCGGGTCGGCGCCGGTGTCGCACTTCGGGCTCTTGTCGCCGCCCTCGCCGAGCTTGACGTTGATGCCGGTCAGGCCGCTCTTGCCCGGCTCGACCGACCGGGCCGTCACGTTGGCGACGACCATGCCCGACGCGGCGAGCCCGTCACGGCTGAGCTGGAGCACGTCGCCCGCGTCCACCATGCCGAGCTTCAGCTTGTTGCGCAGCATGTGCTGGGCGCCCATGGACCCGCCGCCCGTCGCCGGGATCGTCCACCGGCTGTGCGGGCCGCCGGGCCCGTTGAACGTGCCGCGGCTGAGCATGTCCCACGGGCCGCTGTAGGCGCGGCGCGGCGGGTCGCCGTAGGGGTTGTTGTAGTTGTCGCCGATGCCGAGGATGTGGCTGAACTCGTGGGCGTACACGGACATGCCGGAGCTCTCGGCCTGCGTCGAGGAGACGCCCGGGATGGCGTTCGGCCAGATCGTCGAGCCGGCCTGCCAGGACGTCCAGGGGACGTACCGGGTCTTCACCCAGTTCGTCAGGGCCGGGTCGCCCGGCCCCCACTCGTTCGGCACCTGCTCCTTCGTGCCGAACTTCATCTCGCCGAACTCCTGCCAGGTGGACGACTCGTCCTGCCCGGCGCTCAGGAAGAAGACGAAGTCGAACTTGTTCGCCGCCTCCTCGCCGATGTCGGCGACCCACGCGGCCCGCGCGTCCTTGCGCAGGTCACGGCCGCAGGTGTCGCCGGTCGGGCATCCCGTCCCGCCCTGCATGCCGTCCACGCCGTACTCGTGGTCCTTGGCGGGCATCTGGTAGGCGCCGAACCCGGTCAGGTCGACCCCGAACCGGCCGCCGGAGTCCTCCATCCAGTACTCGTGGAGGGTGTGGCCGTGGTTCAGGTCCTGCGGCTTGTTGAGGAAGTCCTGGTAGAACTTCGCCACCTGCGCGCGCGGGACGTCGCCGGCCTTGACCGGGTTGCCGAAGACCGACGAGTTCACCGGCTGCGTGACCTCGAACGGCTGGTTCGGGTAGTCGGCGAGGACGATCGCGACGTTGAAGTTCTTCACCGACCCCTTGCGGGCCGGGTCCGCCCACGAGGCGCCCGGGATCGCGGTGTAGTCGTCCCAGGTCATCGTGTCGGGAAGCTCGTAGTTCTGGGGGTCGATCGGGCGCGGGGCGCCCGCCGCGAACGCGCGGGCGGACGGCTGCGCCCGCTGCCACGGCTGCGTCTGCGGCCAGTGCCGCATCTGCCACGGGTTGGCGGTCGGTTTCGGCACCCGGGGCCCCGGCTGCGCGGCGGCCGGGACGGCCGCGAGTCCCACGACCAGCCCCATCACCGCCGCGGGCACCAGCAGAATCTTCTTGGCGCGCATGTCTCCCCTACCTCGGCTGGGTTGCGGGGAGACGGTAAGGACGCGCGGTTCCGCCCGGCTACGGCCGACATATACGATCTTGCGCCGACCACCCTGGCATTTCGCGCCATGCGCCCAGGTCAGAGCGGGAGTTCGCGCTCCGCGACGACGATGCCGTCCTCGTCGCTGTAGAGCCAGTCGCCCGGCCGGAACTCCACGCCGCCGAACGCCACGGGGACGCCGGTCTCGCCCGCGCCGTCCTTGGCGCTCTTGCGCGGGTTGGAGCCGAGCGCCTTCACGCCGAGGTCCAGCCCGCGCAGCGCCGCCACGTCCCGGACCGCACCGTTGATCACGACCCCGGCCCAGCCGCCCGCCACCGCCGAGGCGGCGATCATGTCGCCCATCAGCGCGGACGCCAGCGACCCGGCGCCGTCCACGACCAGCACCCGGCCCTCCCCCGGGGTGCCCAGCAGCCGCTTCACCAGGCCGTTGTCGCGGTGGCAGCGCACGGTGGCGACCGGCCCGGCGAACGCCGTCCGCGCGCCGTACTGCCGGAACTGCGTCTCGCAGCTGCGCAGCTCGTCCCCGAAGTCGTCGATGAGGTCAGCGGTCGCGAAGTCCATGGCGGCAGCCTACTGGTCGGTAATACCTCAGCTGGAGGGCGCGTCGGTCGGGCGGCCGATGAGCCGCGACAGCACGATCGCCGTCTTGGTCGCGGTGATGTTGTCCTCGCGGCGCAGCCGTTCGAGGGCCTGCTCCAGATGCTGGATGTCGCGCGCCCGCACGTGCACGAGCGCGCTGGCGTCCCCGCTGATCGTGTACGCCGCGACGACCTCGGGGTGGCCGCGGACGCTGGAGTAGATCTCCTCGGGGGACGTCGCCCCGGTGCAGAAGATCTCGATGAACGCCTCGGTCGTCCAGCCGAGCGCGGCCGGGTCGACCACGGCCGCGAAGCCGTTGATCACGCCGTCCGCGCGGAGCCGGTCCACGCGCCGCTTCACCGCGGGGGCCGACAGGCCCACCTTGTCGCCGATCTGCGCGTACGAGGCGCGCCCGTCCTCCAGCAACCGCGCAACGATCCGCCGGTCGAGCTCGTCAAGACGCAACAAATAACACCCCCCGAGTCGGCTTTCGTCATTGGTCGGCAGTCAATTCCGAACATACGCTGGGTACGGACCGGCGGCCACCTGATCCGCCGGACCCCCTCCCCCTCGGCACCGGGTCCCGCGCCCGGTGTCCCCGCCATGCCCCGGCACGACCGGCCGGGCCGAGCCGCGAAGGAGCGTCGTGACGCCGACCGACCAGCTGCGAGCGATGTCCGAGGACCACAGCGCGCACAACTACCACCCCCTCCCCATCGTGGTCTCCGAGGCCGACGGCGTCTGGCTGACCGACGCGGAGGGCCGCCGCTACCTGGACATGCTGGCCGCCTACTCCGCGGTCAACTTCGGGCACCGCAACCCGCGGCTGACCGAGGCCGCGCGGCGGCAGCTCGACCGCGTCACGCTGGTGAGCCGCGCCTTCGACCACGACCAGTTCGGCCCGTTCGTCACCGAGCTCGCCGAGCTGTGCGGCAAGGACATGGTGCTGCCGATGAACAGCGGCGCCGAGGCCGTCGAGACCGCCCTGAAGACCGCCCGCAAGTGGGGCTACGAGGTCAAGGGCGTGCCCGCCGGCGAGGCGAACATCATCGCGTTCGAGGGCAACTTCCACGGCCGCACGACCACCATCATCAGCTTCTCCACCGACCCCGACGCCCACGACTCCTACGGCCCCTACACGCCGGGCTTCCGGACCGTCCCGTACGGGGACGTCGAGGCGCTCCGGGCCGCGATGGACGACAACACGGTCGGCGTGCTGGTCGAGCCGATCCAGGGCGAGGCGGGCGTGAACGTCCCGCCGAGCGGGTTCCTGCGCGCCGTGCGCGAGCTGTGCACGGCGGGCCGCGCGCTGATGATCGCCGACGAGATCCAGTCGGGTCTCGGCCGCACCGGCGCCACGTTCGCGGTCGAGCACGAGGGCGTCGTGCCCGACGTCTACATCCTCGGCAAGGCCCTCGGCGGCGGCATCATGCCGGTGTCCGCGGTCGTCGCCGACCGGGACGTCCTCGGCGTGTTCAAGCCGGGCCAGCACGGCTCGACGTTCGGCGGCAACCCGCTGGCCTGCGCCATCGGGCGCGAGGTCATCGCGATCCTGAAGACCGGCGAGTACCAGGAGCGCTCCCGGACGCTCGGCGCGCACCTGCACGACCGGCTCGGGCGGCTGCCCGGCGACCTCGTCCGCGAGGTGCGCGGGCGCGGCCTGTGGGCGGGCGTGGAGCTGCACGGCAGGGCCCGTCCGGTCAGCGAGCGGCTGATGGACCTCGGCGTGCTCGCCAAGGAGACCCACGAGACCACGCTGCGCCTCGCCCCGCCGCTGGTCATCGAGCGCGACGAGCTCGACTGGGCGCTCGACCAGCTGGAGATCGCCCTCAAGGGCTGACGCTCCGGCCCGGGCGAAGGACCTGGAACGCCGCCGGTCAACGGCGCCCGGCGGCGTTCCATTCCACCCGTTCCCGGCCCCCCGTTTCCGTCATCGCAAACCCCGGTCTCCGCCAAGGGTCGGCCAGCGCCCGCCCGGCGCGGCCGCCTCCCCCGCGCCCCGCCGCGAGGGTGAGGGGATGCTGCGGAACAGGAGTCGGCGCCGGGTGATCATCGGGTGCGCGGGGCTGGCGACGGGCCTCGTGCTGCTGCTCGCGGGCGGCCTGTACCTCCTGCAACGCTTCTACGACGGCGAGGTCAGGCGGGTCTCGGGCGCGCTGCCGACCGCCGGCGGGCGCCCGGCCTCCAGCGGGCGCGGCGAGAACTGGCTGCTGATCGGGTCCGACCGGCGCGCCGACATGCCCTCGATGGGCGCCCGCGCCGACACGATCATGCTCGTGCACCTGTCCGGGCACGGCGACCGAGTGTCGGTGATCGCCCTCCCCCGGGACGCCTGGGTCCCCGTCCCCGGGCACGGCTTCACCAAGATCAACGCGGCGTTCGCCTACGGCGGGCCGTCGCTGCTGATCCGGACGGTGGAGCAGCTCACCCGCGTCCGCGTCGACCACTACGCCGCGCTCGACTTCGGCGGGTTCGTGAAGATGACCGACGCCCTCGGCGGCGTGGACGTCACCGTCACCAAGACGACCCACGACCCCATGCACGACCGGACCTGGCAGGCCGGACGGCATCATCTGGACGGCGTCGAGGCGCTCGACTTCGTCCGGCAGCGCTGGAACCTGCCGGGCGGCGACCTCGACCGGATCAAGCGCCAGCAGGCGTTCCTGCACGCGCTCGCCGCCAAGGCGCTGGACACCCGCAACCCCATCAAGATCGACCGGTTCGTGCGGGCCGCGACCCGCTCGGCGACCGTGGACGACTCGGTCACCTCCGGCACGATGCGCGGTCTGGCGCACCGGCTGCTGCGGACCTCGCTGATGGAGTACCTGACGGCCCCGGTCGACCGGCCGGCCGAGCGCGACGGGCAGAGTGTCGTACTGCTGGAGGACGATGGCGTCGGAGAGCTGTTCACCGCCGTCCGGGAGGACCGGGTCGGCGACTACGTCGCCCGCAACGGCGCCGCCAACACCGTGGACTCCGTGCGCTGACCTGCCCGAATATGCCCGTTTTTCTGGGAAGATGACGGGAGCGGTCCGAGTGGATTAGTCTATGTGGACTAATCGAGTTCGACCATAAGGGCCGCAGCCATGTCCAGACCCCTCACGCCGCTGGCGCTGACCGTGCTGCGCATGCTGTGCGACGGACCCATGCACCCGTACGAGATGCAGCAGCGCATCCGCGACCACGCCTACGACCAGGCCGTCAAGATCACGCACGGGTCGCTCTACCACTCGGTGGAGCGGCTCGCCGCGGGCGGGCTGATCGAGCCGCTGGAGACGAGCCGGGAGGGCCGCCGGCCCGAACGCACCGTCTACGCGGTGACCAGCGCCGGACGCGACGCGGCGCAGTTCCGGCTCGCCGAACTGCTCGTCCGCCCCGCCGAGGAGTTCCCGCTGTTCGGCACCGCGCTGGCGTTCATCAACCTGCTGCCGGAAGGCGAGGTCGCCCGGCTCCTGCGCAACCGGAGCGTCTCCCTGGAGGCGGCGCTCGCGGCGCACCAGACCGCGCACGACTCGCTCCGCAAGCAGGGCATCGAGCGCTACAAGCTGATCGACCAGGAATGGCTGATCGCGCGCCTGCGGTCGGAGCTGGACTTCGTGCGGGGGCTCGTCGCGGACCTGGAGTCCGGCCGGCTCACCTTCGACGACACCGAGCCGCGGGCGATCTGCCACCCGCGGCCCCGACCACGACGGAACGACGACGAGATGGGGGCCTGATGAAGAGATGGAGCGGCAATCCCTGGGCGATCCTGCTGACGCTCTCCCTCGGATTCTTCATGACACTGCTCGACCTGACGATCGTGAACATCGCGATCCCGAGCATGATCGACAAGCTTGACGCCTCGCTGGACGAGGTGCTGTGGGTCGGCAACGCCTACATCCTGGTGCTGGCGGTGCTGCTCATCACCGCCGGCCGCCTCGGCGACCTGTGGGGCAAGAAGAACCTGTTCATCGCCGGTGTCGCGGTGTTCACGCTGTCCAGCCTGGTGTGCGGGATCTCCCAGGACCCGGCGCAGCTCATCGCGGCCCGCGCCGTGCAGGGCCTCGGCGCCGCGCTCCTGATGCCGCAGACCATGTCCATCATCATCAGCGTGTTCCCCCCGGAGCGGCGCGGCGCCGCGCTCGGCGTCTGGGGCGCGGTGGCGGGCGTGTCCACCATCGCCGGGCCCACGGTCGGCGGGCTGCTGGTCACCAGCCTCGACTGGCGGTGGATCTTCTTCGTGAACCTGCCGATCGGCATCCTCGTGCTGGCCATGGCCGTGCCGATCCTGCCCGGCCACACCCGCACCGTCCGGCACCGGTTCGACGTCGCGGGCGTGCTGCTGGCGTCCGCCGCGCTGTTCTGCCTCACGTTCGCGCTGACCGAGGGCCAGAAGTACGAGTGGAACGAGGGCATCTGGGGCCTGATCGCCGCCGGGCTCGCGCTGTTCGTGATCTTCGTGGTCTACCAGCGGGGACGCCAGGACCGCGAGCCGCTCGTGCCGTTCTCGCTGTTCAAGGACCGCAACTTCACGATCCTCAACCTCGTCGGCGCGGCCGTCTCGGTCGGCATGATCGGGCTTTTCCTGCCGATGACGATCTACCTGCAGTCGGTGCTCGGCTTCAGCGCCCTCAAGGCGGGCCTCGTCATGGCGCCGTCGTCGGTGGTGTCGATGCTCCTCGCCCCGGTCGCGGGCCGGATGTCCGACCGCATCGGCGGCAAGTTCATCCTGATGGCCGGCCTGACCCTGTACGCCGTCGGCATGGCGTGGATGGTGATCATCGCGCAGGTCGGGACGGACTGGACCGCGTTCATCGCCCCGCTCGTGGTGTCCGGGTTCGGCATCGGCGGCGTGTTCGCGCCGATGGCCACCGAGGCGACCCGGAACGTCCCGCCGCGCCTCGCGGGCGCCGCGTCCGGCGTCAACAACACGATCCGGCAGGTCGGTTCGGTGCTCGGCAGCGCGGCGGTCGGCGCCGTCCTGCAGAACCAGCT
>NZ_JBEZJP010000042.1:0-32012 GCF_040653175.1 Actinomadura sp. NPDC048032 | reverse complement strand
GCCGAGGCGCTTGAAGGCGGTCTGCCGCGCCCTTCCTCACCGGCTCCGGCGAGGCGTTGAACTGGTGGATGTACGTCCGGTACCGCACGTCGACGTAGTCGGCGCCGCTGACGGAGGGCACCACGAGGTAGCCGTCGTCGTCGGGGACCCTGGCTCGCCAGTAGCCGTCACGCTCGGCTTTCACGTCGACGGCGAACCGGCCGTCACCGCCCGGCGACTGCGCGGCCTTGTCCTTCCAGGTCTTCCCGTCGGTCGAGAACTGGAGCCGCACGGTGGCGCCGCCCGCGGGTCTCTTCGTCCCGTCGGCCATCGTGAACATCACGGTGCCGGACGCCCGCATGGTGCCGCCCAGACCTACCGGCTCGGGCGTCGCGTTGAAACCGCTGATGGAGGTCCGGTGCGTGACCTGGCGGACGTCGGTGTGGGCATACGCCGTCTCGTAGCTGTTGTAGTCGTCCGGCAGGTTGACCGGATCGTTCGCGAAATCGATCGCCCAGGCGCCGTTCTCGACCACCAGGACCCGGACGCTGTAGTAACCGTCGGCGTCGGTGACCGGAGCGGCGATCGTGTTCCAGTCCGGGCTCGACGACCGGTTGAACCGGAGATCGAGCCGTTTGCCCGCGAGCGGGCCCCATGTGCCGTCGAGGTCCTGACTTTCGAGCCGGCCCGTCACGGGAACCCGTTCACCGACGAGCAGGCGGTCTGGGACGTTCATCGTCAACCGGGTCTTGAGCCGCTGCTCGGCGATCAGCGGCGAGCCCGTCGGCGCCGGTGCGCGGTCACCGGGCACCCGCGGGGGCGCCGCCGCGTGTGCGGGGGCCGCGGTGACGGGGGAAGCCACGGCAAGGGCCGCGACGAGGGCGAGCATTCGGCGCACGGGACGACCTCTCCACTGTTCACTGGTGTGAAGAGGACGCCCAAGATCGACAACCGGTTGCCGCCGGGACGCGCCGTGATGATCTCGGTTGCGTCACGGCGGGGAGGCGGCGGGCGCTACTGGTGCGCGTCCGCCCACGCCTGGTCGAGGACCTGCGCGAACGTCTCGGCGGGCTGGGCGCCCGAGACGCCGTAGCGGCGGTCGATGACGAAGAAGGGCACGCCGGTCGCGCCGATGTCCCGCGCCGCGCGCTGCTCGGCGTCCACCTCCGAGGCGAACGCGCCGGACGCGAGCACGTCGCGCGCCTCGGCGGCGTCCAAGCCCGCCTCCGCCACCACGTCCACGAGGGTGTCCCGGTCGAACACCGGGCGCTCGTCGGTGAAGTAGGCCTTGAACAGGGCCTCCACGACCGCGCCCTGCACGCCGCGCTGACCCGCGAGGTAGACGAGCCGGTGCGCGTCGGCGGTGTTGCCCGCCTGGCGGCCTTCGAGGTGGTACTCCAGGCCGGCCGCGGCGGCGCGCTCCTCCATCTCCCGGTTCTTCTCGACGGCCTCGTCGCGCGTCATGCCGTACTTCTCGGCCAGCATGTCGGCCACGTCGACCGTCTCGCCCGGCGGGAAGGAGGGGTCGAGCTGGAACGCGCGGTACACGACCTCGACCTGGTCCCGGTGCTCGAAACCCTCCAGGGCGCGCTCGAAATGCCGCTTGCCGAGATAGCACCAGGGGCACACGACGTCGGCCCAGATCTCAATACGCACGAAGACACCTTTCTCAGGACGGTCTACCGTGCCAACACGTCCCCGGCGCCGTTGATTTCCGGCGCGCGGCTCAGGCGCGGCCGGTGCGGATGCCGGTGATCCAGGCGGCGGCCTCGGTGAAGTCGGCGTCGTGGGTGCCGCGGCGGATCTCGGGGCGGACCTGGTCGGCGCGCGTGTAGGAGCCGACGAAGCGGACGTCGGCGCAGACGCGGCGCAGCCCCATCATGGCCTCGCCGACGCGGGCGTCGGCGACATGGCCCTCGAAGTCCATCCAGAACAGGTAGGAGCCGAGGCCCGCGCCGGTCGGGCGGGACTGGATCAGCGTGAGGTTGATGCCGCGGACCGAGAACTCGGTGAGGATCTCCAGCAGGGCGCCCGGGTGGTCCTCGCCGATGAACGCGACGACGGTCGTCCTGTCCATGCCGGTGGGGGCCGGCGGGGGGCACGGGCGGCTCAGGACGACGAAGCGGGTGACGGCGTCGGCGACGTCGTGGATGTCCTCCGCGAGGACCGACAGGCCATAGCGGGCGGCGGCGAACGAGCCGGCGAGCGCGGCGTCGTAGTGGCCGTCGGCGACGTGCTGGGCGGCCTCGGCGTTGGAGGTCGCGGCGCGCCACTCGGCGTCCGGGACGTTCTCCTGGAGCCAGCGGCGGCACTGCGGCTGCGCGATCGGGTGGGACGCGACGGTCTTGATGTCGTCCAGCGCCGCGCCGGGACGGACGAGGAGGGCGAACGACACCGGCAGGTGGATCTCGCCGACGATCTGGAGCGGCTCCCCGGTCGCCAGCTCGTCCAGCGTGGTGGGGACCGATCCCTCGACGGAGTTCTCCAGCGCGACGACGGCGGTGTCGACCTCGCCGCGGCGCAGCGCTTCGAGGGCGGCCGGGACGGTCGCGTACGGGATGTGCTCGGCCCCGGCGGCGCCGGGGAGGGTGAGCAGCGCCGCCTCGGTGAAGGTGCCCCGCGGACCCAGGTAGGCGTAGCGCGCTTGCCTGTCGTCTGCGGTCACTGGGGTCCCCCGGGGCGTGTTTCGGCTGTGCGGCAGCCGTGTAGAGGCATGGTGAGAAAGCCGAGTCTACCGTCCGGAGCCCGGGCCCCTCAGGCGCGGCGGGCGCCGCCTCAGGCGCGGGCCGTGGGGGTGCGGGCGCCGTTGCCGAAGTCGGGCAGCGGGTCGTCCATCGAGACGATGGGGCCCTTGCCGAGCCGGGCGGCCCGCAGGGCCTGGTTCTCCTCGGGGGAGAGCGTCTCGACGGCGTGCCCGCCCTGGACGGCCTTGGCGTAGGTCCGCGTCTCGGTCCGCCCGTTGATCGAGCTCACCACCACCCCGTCGCCGACCGCGTTGATCAGCGCGAGGGAGAAGGAGCGGTGCCCGGACATCTCCTTGAGCGCGTCGTAGTGCACGATCGCGAGATCGCGCAGGGCGCGCTCGTCCACCTCGCCGCTCGCGACCTGGAGCTGGCGCCTCAGCATTTCCCCGCACTCGTCGACGACCTGGTTGACCCGGTTGTGCGCGACCACCGCGATGGAGAGCCCCGCAACCCCGGCGACCAGGCCGGCGACGGCCACTGCGACGAGCATCACGCGCCGAGCGTACCCATGCCGACCTGCCGTTGCGAAGGATCTCGGGGGTGGTTGTCCGGATCGAGCCGTTTTACCAGCCATGTTCCGAGGACCAGGATCGAGGCCAGCGCGGCGAGCCCGAACGAGTCGCGCAGCACCTGGCCCGCGAAAACCGTTACAGGGGAATGATCCGGGCCGATCAGCCCGCGCGCCCACCACGGGACCGGGAACAGGAACAGCAGCCACAGGGCGCACGCGACCAGACATCTTCGCGTGTCACGCCCATCTCCCACCAAAGCCCCCAGTACCGCAATCATCCACACAAGATGATGAATCCATCCCACAGGGGACAGGACGACGGACAGCAGCCCGACGATCGCGACCCCGGCGAGCAGGAGGCTGGAGGCGTCGGCGCCGGTCGCGGCGTCCGCGGCGAGCGTCGCCCGGCGGGCCCACCCGAAGCCGAACCAGGCGACGACCAGCGCCAGGGCCAGCCACACCAGCGTCCGGGCCGGCCCCTCGTCCAGGATGCGGGCCACGATCCCGTGGATCGCCTGGTTGGTGGTGCCGTCGACCGCGCCCGTCCGGTCGCCGCCCTCCAGCAGCGCGCCGAACCAGTACGCGGACGAGTCGGACGGCAGCAGCGCGAACCCGCCCAGCGTGGCGACGACGGCGGTCAGCACGGCGTTGACCAGCGCGTCCCGCCGCCCGGTGACCAGGAAGTAGATCAGGAAGACGCCCGGCACCAGCTTGATCGCCAGGGCGAGGCCGACGAGCATGCCGCGCGGCCAGCGCGCGGTGCGGGCGCAGCAGTCGGCCAGGCACATGGCCAGCAGGAACAGCCCGACCTGCCCGAACCTGACCTGGTCGCGGACGGGGTCGAGCCACGCCGTCGCCGCGACCAGGACGCCCGCGGTGAGCGGCGCCCAGCGCCCCGTCCGGCGGATGAGGTCGCGGAAGGCGTAGCAGACGACGACCACGAGCGACAGGTAGATCAGCACCGTCCACGTCCACTGCGCCGCGCGCCACGGCAGGAGCGTGAACGGGACGGCCAGGGCGGCGGCGATCGGCGGATAGGTGAAGGGGAGCAGCTGCGGCGGCTGCGTGAGGAAGTCGTACAGGGGCGCGCCGCGCAGCACCGCCAGCCCGCCCTCCCGGTAGACCTCCAGGTCGACGAGCCGCTGGTCGGGCTGGTTGCCGAGCCACCGCTGGACGATCGGCGCGGCCGCGACCACGGCGACGGCGATCCCGGCGAGCAGGACGAGAAGGTCGCGGGCGCCCCACCGGGCGGGGTCGCCGGCCGCCTCACCGGGGGTTTCGCGGGCATCCCGCGCCATCAGACCGTCCACAGCCCGCAGGATATGGCCCCTGCCCGGTGGTAGGGCTCTTGTAACCTGAACGCCATGACGTCCCGGGGAACGAAGATCGCCATGTTCCTCGCGGCCCTCGCGGCGGCGCTCGCGGCGGTCCTCGGGCCCGCGGCGGCGCACGCCTCCCCCTCGGCCCCCGCCGAGCGGGCCGTCACCGGCCGCGTGGTGATCATCGGGGTGCCCGCGCTGATGTGGAGCGACGTCACCCGCGAGAACACGCCCGCGCTGTGGGGGCTGACCGCGCAGGGCTCCGCCGCGGGCCTCAGCGTCCGCACCACCCGCGTCATCACCTGCCCGACCGACGGCTGGCTGACGCTGTCGGCGGGGCAGCGGTCGCGGCTCCCGCACGGCGACTGCGCGCTGCCGTCCACGCCGGTCCTGCCCGGCCAGGCCTCCCCCGCCGGCCCGCCGCCCGCCGGCGGGGCCGTCGCCGCCGGCTGGCCCACGATAAAGAGCGACAACGCCGGCACCAACTACCACGCGCGGATCGGGCTGCTCGGCGACGAGGTCCACCGGGCGGGCGGTTGCACGACGGCCGTCGGGCCCGGCGCGGTGTTCGGCGCCGCCGACGGCGCCGGCCGGGTCGACCGGTACGTCGCCTCGCCCGACAAGGCCACCGCCGCCGACTGGGCGCGCTGCCCCCTCGCCGCGGTCGACGTCGACGACCTCTTCCGCGCCTACATCACCGCGGGCGTCGACCCGCACGGCGACCAGGTCCCGCTGTCGGACGAGGTCCGCGCCGCCGCCGCGAAGGCCGCCGACCGCCGGGTCGCGCAGGTCGTGGCGGGGCTCCCCGAGGGGACGACCGTGCTGGTCGCGGGCCTGTCCGACACCGGCGTCAACCCGCACCTGCGCGTGGCCGTCGCCAAGGGCCCCGCCTACGGGCCCGGCTACATGACCTCCAGCGCCACCCGCCAGGACGGGCTGGTCACGCTGACCGACCTCACCGCGACGACGATGAAGCTGCTCGGGGTGAAGCAGCCCAAGGAGGCCGTCGGGTCCGCGTGGCGGTCGCAGCCGTCCACCTCGTCCACGCACGAGCGGGTCGACGCGCTCATGGACGAGGACGTCGCGGCGCAGGCGATCCGGGCCGTCCAGACGTCGTTCTACTGGGTGCTGTTCGCGGTGCAGCTCGTCCTGTACGGGATCGCGGTGGTCGCGCTGCGGCGCCTCGGCGGCGACCGCCGCTCGCGGGCGCGGATCCTCGGCGGCACCCGGGTGACGGCGCTGCTCGGCGGCGCGGCGCCCGGCGCGTCCTTCCTCGCCGGGCTGCTGCCGTGGTGGCGGGCCGAGCACCCGACGCCCGTCCTGATCTGCACCGTGCTGGGCTTCGCCGGGCTGCTGACGGGCGTGGCGCTCGCCGGGCCGTGGCGCCGCTCCACCGTCGTCCCCGGCCTGGTGATCACGGGGGTGACGGCGCTCGTCCTCGCGCTGGACGTGATGACGGGCTCCTCCCTCCAGCTCAACACGCTGATGGGCTACACCGCCCTCGTCGCCGGACGGTTCTACGGCTTCGGCAACCAGGCGTTCTCGCTGTTCGCCGTCGCCGCGATCCTGACGGCGGCGTGGCTGACGGAGTACCCGCTGCGCCGGGGCAACCGGGCGCTCGCCGTCGCGATCGTGGCGGTGATCGGCGCGTTCACGGTCGCGGTGGACGGCCTGCCCGCGTTCGGCAGCGACTTCGGCGGCGTGCTGGCGATCGTCCCGGCGTTCGCGATGCTCGGCCTGATGGTCGCGGGCAAGCGCATATCGCCGCTCAAGCTCGGCCTGTTCTTCCTGGCCGGCATGGTCCTCGTGCTGGCCATCTCCTACGTCAACGCCCAGTCGGCCAACCCGACCCATCTCGGCCGGTTCTGGCAGGACCTCGTGGCCGGAGACGCGTGGGACGTCGTCACCCGCAAGTTCGACGCGATGCTGAACAGCCTCGGGTACTGGCCGTACACGCTCGCGCTCGCCGCCGCCGTCGTCTTCCTGTTCTTCGTCCTGGCGCGGCCCACGCGGTGGCGGGTGTCGCTGCTGCAGGGCGCCTACGAGAAGAGCCTCACGATGCGCCCGGCGGTGATCTGCGCGCTCGCGGTCGGCGTCATCGGCACGCTGGTGAACGACTCGGGCGTGGTGATCCTGTCGGTGGCGTTCAGCCTGGCGACCCCGCTGATGCTCGCCGCGGGGCTCCGGGCGCTGGAGCTCGACCTGAGGAACGCAGACACGCCGCCACCAGAGCCGTCAGGATCGCCAGAAGCGTCCACGGGACCACGGTCGGCCGAACGACGGTGAACAGCCACTCCAGGTCGTCCGGCAGCCGGATGCGGGCGGGCGCGCGGGCCGGCAGGTAGGCGAGGCTGAGCGCGGTGGTGTGGGCGAGCAGGATCCAGTCGATCCGCGTCCAGGGCAGCAGCGCCAGCAGCGCCCACCCGAACCCGTCGTACCAGGGCAGCGCGTAGGGCGCGGCCAGGAGCCACGCGAGGGCGATCGCGGCGGCGACGCGGCGCTCCTCCCCGCCGGGGACGAGGGGGTCCTCCCTGGGCAGGGCCCGGGCGAGCAGCACGAGCAGCGCCAGGCCGAGCAGCATCGCGCCCAGCTTGATGACCTCGCGCTGCGAGCCGCGGCCGAGCGACTCGTCCAGCAGGTGCCAGGGTGTCGCGAAGGAGACCATGTTGCTGGCCTCGCGGACCTGGTCGAGGGCGTGCGGCCCAGCGAGGGCGTAGGACAGCGCCGTGACGGCCGCGCCCCCGCCGAGCAGCGCGGCCAGATGGCCGATCGGCCACGTGCGGCGTTCCGTCCGGGTGCGGCGCAGCAGAACCCAGGCGGGCCCTCCGGCGACGAGCGCGGCGGGCAGCTTGATCGCCGTTCCGAGCCCGGCGAGCGCCCCGGCCGCCAGGGAGCGCGCCCAGCCCGCCCGGCCCGCGGCCGCGCCGCCGAAGACGGCGAGCGCGGCCACCATCGGCGCGATCGCGAGGACGTCGTTGTGCGCCCCCGCCACCAGGTGGAACAGCACGAGCGGGTTGCACGTCCACAGCAGCGCCGTGCGGAGCCGCCGCTCCTCCGTCCGGGACATCCGGTAGAGGACGAGGGCCGTCACCGCGAACGCGAGCACGTTCAGCACCGACAGCACGAAGACGGTCAGCCGCACCGAACCGCTGCCGATCCACGCGGCGAACGCCTGCCCGCCCGTGGCGACCGGCCCGTACACCGACGGCGTCGTCCGCCACTCCTCGGGCGCCCCGGCGACCGGGTCCTTCGGCAGGTCGACGGCGCTCGTGCGGTACGGGTCGTGCCCCGTCGCGGCCATCCGCCCGTAGGAGGCGTAGTTCAGGTGGTCGGTGGACCCGACCGGCGGCATGAACATGAACGCGACCGCCGCCAGCAGGCCCGCGGCGACCAGCGGCAGGGCCCGCACGCGCCAGCCCCTGCGGACGGCGGCGAAGCACAGGCCGAGCCCCAGCGCGCTCACGACGATCCCCGCGACGACGAGGCCGATCACCAGGTACGGCGACGGGTGGACGTCCAGTGCGTACGGCGGCTCCGAGCGCGGACCCTCCAGCTCCGGCTCGAACACCGACGGCCCGAGCAGCGCGGTGGCGACGAAGCAGGCGACGCCGGCTCCGATCCCCCACAGCCCGCCCGTGCCGAGACGGGTCACGGGCGGCTGCCGCGCAGGCGGTCGAGCCCTCTGGCCACCGCCGGTTCGCGCGCGGCGAGCGCTCGCGCCACGTCCCGGAACTGCCGGGCGCGGTGCATCTGGGAGCGCCAGTCGGTGCCGGTGGCGCGGTGCGCGAGCGGCACCTCCACCTCCGTCACCCGGAACCCGGCACGCAGCAGGTCGATGGTGAGCGCGGTCTCGACCCCGAACCCGGCGGCGAGCGGGAGCGCGGCGTCGAACGCGGCGCGGGTCAGGCAGCGCTGCCCGTTCAGGGGCGCGGTGGCCTCCCAGCCGGTGGCGCGGCGGATCCCGTCGCGGGACAGCCGGACCACGAACCCGTGCCCGCCGAGCTTCACGGTCGTGGTGAACACGGCGATCGTCATGTCGGCCTCACCGGACCTGACCGGCTCGACCAGCGGCGCGGCCTCGCGCGCGGTCTCGGCGAGGTCGGCGTCCAGGAACAGCAGGTGGCGGGGCTGATCGCGGCCCTCGTCCAGCAGCCGGACGGCCTCGGCCCCGCTCTCCATCGCGGCGCCCTTGCCCCGGTTCCGGCTTTGCCGCACGACCCGTGCCCCGGCCTCGCGGGCCACCCGCCCGGTGCCGTCGGAGGAGCCGTCGTCGATCACCACGACCAGGTCGGCCCCGGGAAGCTCCTGGGCGGCCTTGACCGTGGCCGCGATGCGGTCGGCTTCGTCCTTGGCCGGGATGCATACCGCTACGTCCTGCATAACCGCGATCGTAGTCGGGGACGGGCGCGCGGTGCCGCAGGGCACGAGGTAACGGACCAAGCCATTACCCGCGGGACAGGTCGGCAACCCGCGGGGTTCACCCGCGGCGCCGGCGGTCGAGGACGACGGGTCGGAAAGGTCAGCCGGCGTCCAGGACCGGCGCCGCCTCCGTCACGGTGAAGACGGTGTCGAGCCCGGTCACCTGCAGGATCCGCTTCACGGCGGGGCGCGGCGCGGCCAGTTCCAGCGCGCCGCCCTGCTCCTTCAGCCGCTTCATGGCCGAGAGCAGCACGTTCATGCCCGTCGAGTCGCAGAACTCCACGCCGCTCATGTCGACCACGATGTGGTCGGCCTGGTCGCGCAGCAGGCCCGCGAGGGCCGCCTGCAACCGTGGCGCGGTGTACAGGTCGAGCTCACCGGTCGCCGTGACAACGGCGTGACCCCCCTGAGACGCGGTCGAGACGTTTAGCTCCACGTCCGGCACACTATCTCGCGAACGGCCCGGGAGCCAGGCGGTTCGCCAAGTCCCCTGCGCCGTGGGCGTTTCCGGGGCGTGTCGCCGCCTTGCCAGTCCCGCACGCTTTGGGTACTACGCACCGTAATGTAACGATTTCAGCGTTCCGAGGCGCCGATCCGGTCCGCCGATATCGCGGGTTCTTCCCGCACGATCGTCCGGAGTAGGGGAACCTGAACGGGTGCAACAGCGGCATGGTCGACTGCGCGAGCGCCTGGAGACGATCCGGGCGCGGGCGGCGAAGTCCAGCACGTGGCGAACGTCCACCCAGGTCCTGTTCCGCCTGGTGAACAAGGACGGCTTCGTCCCGGTCCGGACGCGTCTGTCCCGCGAGGACCTCGCCTTCCTCGCGGGCGCCCGCGAGGAGGTCATCGCCTTCGCCGACCTCACCCTGCGCCTGGTCGACCTGCACCGCCCGCAGGAGTCCGGCGGCATCACCAGCGACCCCGACCGCCCCATCCGCCGCTGCCGCGCCTGCATGTCCCGCTGGCCCTGCGCCACCTACCGCACCGTCACCGAGGCCCTGGACCCCTGACCCACCCCCACCCGGACGCGCGAACCCACGCCACAACCTCAATGGTCGCGATCACGTCCAAAGGCGGATCCCAGCGAACCAAGAACCTGATCCCGCAAGGCGAGCCAAAGCGAAGCGGAGCGAGCGATCGCCCCGAGTGTCAGGGCGGCGGAGAGCCGACAGCGACAAATGCCGTCTACTACGCCAACCGCGGCCTTGGGAGCAACCACCCAACAACCTGAGAAGTCGCGATCGCGTCCAAAGGCAGATTCGAGCGAAGCAAGAATCTGATCGCGCAGCGAGCCGCAAGGCGAGACGAAGCGATGCCAGCGATCGCCGCTTTTATCGCCGATGGAGGGCCGCCAGGCCCGAAGGAGAAGATAAAAGCAAGCTAACACGGAAGGCGGACCTCGAAGCGGCAGCCGGGGCCGGTGTTGGCGACGCCGATCTCGCCCGCGTGGGCCTCGACGATGCCGCGGGCGATGGCGAGGCCGAGGCCGGCGCCGCCGCCCGGGGTCCGGGCCGCCTCGCCGCGGAAAGCGACGTCGAACACGCGCGGCAGGTCGCCTTCCGGGATGCCGCCGCAGGCGTCGGCCACCGTCACCCGGGCCTCGCCGCCGCGGACCTCGCCGGTGATCTCCACCGCGCCGTCGCCCGGGGTGTGCCGGATCGCGTTCACGACGAGGTTGCGCAGCGCACGGCCGAGTTCTCCCGCGTCCACCTGGACGGGCAGCCCCTCCCGGACCTCGCCGCGCAGCCGGACGCCCTTGGCGCGGGCCAGCGCCTCGGTGCCGGCGACCGCCTCGGCGACCAGGTCCGCGAGGCCGACGCGCTCGCGGGACAGGCGCAGGGCGCCCGCGTGGATGCGGGACAGCTCGAACAGGTCGTCCACCATCTCGGTGAGCCGTTCCACCTCGACGCGGATGCGGCCGTGGTAGCGGCGGGTCGTCTCCTCGTCGGCGACGACCTCGTCCTCCAGGGCCTCGGCCATCGCACGGAGCCCGGCCAGCGGGGTGCGGAGGTCGTGGCTCACCCAGGCGACCAGCTCGCGGCGGCTCGCCTCCAGGGCCTTCTCGCGCTCGTGCGCGGCGGCCAGCCGGTCGTAGGCGGCCTCCAGCTCGCGGGACAGCTCCGCCAGTTCGGCCGGAAGGTGCGCCGAGGGGGGACGGAAGCGGTCCGCGCGGACGGCCTCGACCAGGGTCCGGTTCGCGGCCACCAGACGGCGGCCGAGCAGGACCGACACCGCCATCGCGACCAGCCCGGCGGAGGTCACGACGGCGAGCACCACCGAGCGGTCGTGGTCGTTCAGCAGCATCATGAACGAGATCACGAGGATGCCGGAGATGGTCGCCAGCACCGTGGCGGCGCCGACGACGACCAGCTGCGTGGCGACCGAGCGGGCGCGCAGCGCGTGCAGAGCGGCGAGGGCGACCGCCGCGACGGCGAACGCGGCCAGCGCCGCGTAGAAGACCACCCAGAGCAGGTCCTCGAACGGGATCATCGGCCGGTCTCCGCGGGCTCGTAGCGGTAGCCGACGCCCCACACGGTGACGATGCGGCGCGGCGCGGTCGGGTCGTCCTCGATCTTCTCGCGCAGCCGCCGGACGTGGACGGTCACCGTGGAGGAGTCGCCGAACGTCCAGTCCCAGACGCGTTCGAGCAGCTCGTCGCGGGTGAAGGCCTGCCGCGGATGGCGCAGCAGGAACGCCAGCAGGTCGAACTCGCGGGAGGTGAGCGCGAGCCGCTCGCCGCGCAGTTCCGCCTCGTGCGCGCCGACGTCCACGACGAGGCCGCCGTCGCGGAGCGGGCCGGACGGGCCGGTCGGGACGAGCGCGCCCCGTGCCCGCCGCAGCACCGAGCGGACGCGCAGCGCCAGCTCGCGGGGGCTGAACGGCTTCGTGACGTAGTCGTCGGCGCCGGTCTCCAGCCCGACGAGCCGGTCGGTCTCCGTGCCGAGCGCCGTCAGCATCACGATCGGGACGGTCGAGGTCTCGCGGAGCCGCCGGCACACCTCCAGGCCGTCCATCCCGGGCAGCATGAGGTCGAGGACGACGAGGTCCGGGGGCTCGTCGAGGGCCCTGCGCAGGGCGGTCCGGCCGTCGGCGACGCACACGACCTCGTGTCCGTCGCGGGCCAGGTAGCGGGCGACGACCTCGGCGACCGTCGGGTCGTCGTCGACCACCAGGACGCGTCCGGCATGGGGGGCGCTGTTCACCCCTCAAAGTTAGGGCCCCCGCCGCGGGACCCGTCCGGCACGTCACCACCCCGTAAGGAGTCGATCAAGCTTTCACCTGGGCGGCCTGCGGAATCGGACGAACATCGCTTTAATGGCGCGATGCCGCAGAATCGCTCCGCGACCTCCAACGGCGGGGTCATCGCCCTGATCCTGGTCGGGGGCGCGGTCGCCACCGGCGTCGCCGCGCTGTTCATGACCGTGCGGTCGTACGCGTCGCCGGCCATGCTGGGGTTCCGCACGTCCCCGGCCTACTTCCTGATCGCGTGCCTGTTCGCCGGGGTGGTGGTCGGCGCGGCCGTCCTGCTGACGCGGCCCCGCGGGCCGCTGGCGCCGATCGCGGCGGGGCTGTCGGCGTACGTGGCGATGGAGGTCGGCGGACGGATCGGCGTGTTCCTCGGCGTCGTGCTGTCCGATCAGGGGCTGCCGAGCGGCCACTTCGTCACGGCGCTGCTGAAGCCCGCCTTCGGGCGGTACCAGGCGTACGAGCTCCTGGCGCTGGTGGTGGCGGCGGGGCTCGCGGGGCTGCGCGTGCTGACGGCCAAGACCGGCGGCGCGTCCCAGCCCTGGAACGCGGGCGCCCCCGGCGGGCCGCCGATGCCGGGCGGGGCGCCGTTCCCCGGCCAACCTCTGCAGCCGCCGTCCTACCAGCCGCCTTTCCCCGGCCCGGGTCAGGGTCCGGTCCCCGGGGGTCCTCAGGGTCCTCCTCCGCCGCACGGCGGTGCCTAGGTCGTTCCCGAGGCTGATGACCCCCGGGGAGCGAGCGCATACGGTGGAGCCATGGGTAAGACGATCCTGACCGTCCTCGGTGTGGTCCTCGCGGTGTGGCTGGTGGTCACCGTCATCGGCGCGATCTTCTCGATGCTGAAGTTCTTCTTCTTCATCGGACTCGTCGCCGTCGCGGTGGTACTCGCCGTGACCGCGGTCTCCAAGTTGTCGAAAAGCCGCTAGGCGAGCGGCCCGATCCCCTTGCCGCGATGTCGCCGGTGACCGCATGATGCCGGAATAACCAGGCGGTCATCGGCGAAGGAGACCCTCGTGCCAGGTCTTGACGGAGTGCTGCGCGAACGAGCGCTCGCCTATCCCGACCGTGTCGCGTACATCGCGGGCGACACCGAGATCTCCTACGGCGACTTCGACCGGCGCGTCGACCGGGTGGCCGCGGCGCTCGCCGCCGCCGGGCTCGGCCCCGGCGACCGGGTCGCGGTCCTCGACAAGAACTCCCTCGAATACGCCGAGCTGCTCTTCGGCGCGACCCGGATCGGCGCCGCTCAGGTCCCGGTGAACTACCGGCTGGCGCCCGACGAGGTCGCCTACATCGTCAACAACGCCCAGGCGAAGGTCTTCGTCGTCGGCCCCGAGTTCCTCCCCGTCCTGGACGCGATCGCCGGCAAGCTCGAGCACACCGACCTGACGGTCGTCGTCTCCGGCGCCGGCCACGCCCACCAGGACTACGCCGCCTGGATCGACGCGGCCCCCGCCGAGCCCCCGGCGTACGAGCCCGACAGCGGGGACGTGTTCGTCCAGCTCTACTCGTCCGGCACGACGGGCCTGCCCAAGGGCGTCATGCTGACGCACGACAACTTCCTGTCGGCGCTCGCGGTGACCAACGACGTGTGGGACATCGACGCGTCGTCCGTGCTGATGATCGCGATGCCCATGTACCACGTGGCCGGCAACGTGCTCACCGTCTCCGCCGTCTACAACGGCCTCACCGGGGTCGTCACGCGCGAGCCCGACCCGACGGCGATCGCGCGGGGCATCGAGCGGCACCGCGTCACGCACATCTTCCTCGTCCCGGTGCTGCTCCAGTTCATGCCGCTGATCCCCGAGGTCACGGCCGCCGACATGTCCAGCCTTCGGCTCATGCTGTACGGCGCGTCCCCGATCAGCGAGGACGTCCTGCGCACCGCCATGGCGATGCTGCCGACCACCGACTTCCGGCAGGTGTACGGCCTGACGGAGGTCACCGGCGCGATCACCTCGCTGCCGCCCGAGGACCACGACCCGGACGGCCCGAACGCGCACCGGCTGCGCAGCGCCGGCCTCCCGAACGACAACACCGAGCTCCGGATCGTGGACCCGGCCACCGGGGACGAGCTGCCGACCGGGCAGGTGGGCGAGATCATCTGCCGGACGCCGCAGAACATGAAGGGCTACTGGGGCATGCCGGACGCGACGGCGAGCGCGCTGTCGGAGGACAACTGGTTCCGGACGGGCGACGCCGGCTACCTCGACGAGGACGGCTACCTCTACATCCACGACCGCGTCAAGGACATGATCATTTCCGGCGGGGAGAACATCTACCCCGCCGAGGTGGAGAACGTCCTGATGGGCCACCCCGCCGTCAGCGACTGCGCGGTCATCGGCGTCCCCGACGAGCGCTGGGGCGAGACGCCGAAGGCGATCGTGGTGGCGGCCAAGGACGTCTCCGACCAGGAGATCATCGACTACTGCCGCGAGCGCCTGGCCCACTTCAAGTGCCCCACCTCGGTCGAGCGCCGCGAGGCGATCCCCCGCAACCCCACCGGCAAGATCCTCAAGCGCGACCTCCGCGCCCCGTACTGGCAGAACGCGGACCGCGGAGTTAATTGAATCTCCCCTCACCCGCAACAACCTCAAAGGTTGCGATCGCGTCCGAAGGCAGGTTCGAGCTTGCGAGAACCTGATCGCGCAGCGAGCCGCAAGGCGAGACGGAGCGATGCCAGCGATCGCCCGCGTTTGTCGACGATGGAGGGCCGCCAGGCCCGAAGGAGGAGAGAAACGCAGAATTACTGGTATCGGACGACTGCTGAGAGGGGGCGGTGGTCCGAGGTCTTGACGGGGGCCGCCGGGACGCTGCAGGAGACGGCGGCCGACTTGCCGATGAACAGGTAGTCGGTCTTGTCCAGCGCGGTGCCCTGCCAGTTCTGCCGCGTGTTCGCCCCCGCCCGGGACGCCCCGGTCTGGTCGCACTCGTCGTAGGCGGCGTAGAGGGGGTCGAGGGCCGTGCTCTCCGGGACGTCGGCGAGGTCGCCGCCGACGAGGACGCGGTCCGTGCCCGCGAGGGTGGCGAGGGCGCCGGCCTCCTTGCGGCGCCACTGGCCGCTCTCGGCGGCGCTGAACTGGGTGACGCAGACGCGGGTCGTCCAGGACGGGACCTCACCGCACAGGGCGATGCGGCTGACTCCGTCGGACGCGGGCAGCTTGACCTGCCGCTGCGCGCTGAGCGGGGCGTCGGTGCCGATGGCGACGCCGGCGCGGCCCTGCCCGGCCGCGCACGTCCCGTCGCCGGGCGCGAACGCCCAGCTCCACCTGGGCAGGGACGTCTTGAACGAGCGGACCTGGCCCTCGCAGACCTCCTGGAGCAGGGCGGCGTTGGGGCGCACCGTGCGCCCGCCGACCTCGGTCTCCCGCATCCGCTGGACGATCTCCTTGGTGAGCTTGGCGGGCGCGGTGCCGGTGGGGCAGTCGGAGCCGCCGCAGACGTTCCAGCTCACCGCGTTGATCGTCACGGCGGCGGGGCGGGGTGCGGCCCCGTCGGCGTGGGCGGGACCACCCCCGCCCGGCAGGCCCTCGATGCTGGCTCCGGTGGCGGCGGCGGTCACGACCGCGGCGGCCGCACAGACCGAGAGCAGGGGAATCAGGGCGCGGGGGGATCGCACACGTGCTCCAGACGGGGGGATCTGCGGGGGTGATGTCGGAATCTCACCACATCAAGATCGCATCCGCCAGCCGTTCGCGACCACTCGGTGGCGGGAGGCGGGGGCTGCCCGATCAAGGTTAGGGGCCCCGGCGAGTGCCGGGGCCCCTGCCGCTAGTCGAGCAGCGCGGTGACGGTGCCCGCGCCGACCGTCCGGCCGCCCTCGCGGACGGCGAAGCCGAGCCCCTCGGTCATCGCGACCGGCTTGCCCAGCTCGACGGCCATCTCGACCGAGTCGCCGGGCAGCGCCATGCCGCCCTCGCCGAGGTCCACGGCGCCGACCACGTCCGTGGTGCGGAAGTGGAACTGCGGCCGGTAGCCGTGGAGGAACGGCCTGCTCCGCCCGCCCTCGTCGGCGGTCAGCACCCGGACCCGGGCCCGGAACCGCAGGTGCGGCCGGATCGCGCCGGGCGCGCTGACCACCTGGCCGCGCCGAACCTGGTCCCGCTTGACGCCGCGCAGCAGCATGGCGGTGTTGTCGCCCGCCTCGGCGTACTCCATCGTCCGCCCGAACGTCTCCAGGCCCGTCGCGACGGAGCCGAACGTGTCGCCGAGCCCGACGACCTCGACCGCGTCGCCGATCCGTATCGCGCCCTGCGCCACGACGCCGGTCACGACGGTGCCGCGGCCGGTGATCGTGAGCACGCTTTCGACCGGCATCAGGAACGGCGCGTCGACCACCCTGCGCGGCACGGGCACGTACGCGTCGATCGCGTCGAGCAGGTCGACGATCCGGGCCGTCCAGTACGGGTCGCCCTCCAGCGCCCGGAGCCCGGACACGCGCACGATCGGGATCTCCTCGCCCGGGAAGCCGTACTCGGTGAGCAACTCCCTGACCTCCAGCTCGACGAGGTCGAGGAGCTCGGTGTCCTCGACCATGTCGGCCTTGTTCAGCGCCACCACGATGTGCCCGACGCCGACCTGCCGCGCCAGCACGACGTGCTCGCGCGTCTGCGGCATGGCGCCGTCCTGGGCGGACACGACCAGCACGGCCCCGTCCACCTGGGCGGCACCGGAGATCATGTTCTTCACGTAGTCGGCGTGGCCGGGCATGTCGACGTGGGCGTAGTGCCGGGTCGCGGTCGCGTACTCGACGTGCGCGACGTTGATGGTGATGCCCCGGTCGCGCTCCTCGGGCGCGCGGTCGATGCGGTCGAACGGCACCGGGGACGCCAGCCCGCGGTCGGCGAGCACCTTGGTGATCGCCGCGGTCAGCGTCGTCTTGCCGTGGTCGACGTGCCCCATCGTGCCGATGTTCAGGTGCGGCTTGTCGCGCTCGTAGAGCTGCTTGGCCATCGTCTCGTCCTCGCTGGTGGATCCGGTGAGAACCGACCGCGCGCACTCGGGCGCCGGTCCGGTGACGACCCCCCTCCGCTGGTTCTCCGGAGGGTGGGACGGAGAGGGGTCAGCTTCGCAGGCCGTCGAAGACGACCGCGTCGGCTGCCGCCGAGAAGGCAGCCGGCACCGCGCTCAGCAGGGCGATGCCTGCGAGCGTCCGGGTGCCGGCTGCGAGGAACATGCCCCGGACATTACGGCCGCCTCCGGCGGAAGTCGACAGGTTTTCCGATGCTTCACGGCAGCCGGCCCCGCCGTCGGGGCAGGGCCGGTCACCGGGTGCCGGGGTTCAGCAGCCGGACGGGGTCGCGTCAGGGCCGGGGAGCGGGGCACGGTCGACGATCGCGGTGTCCAGGAGGGCGCTGGACTGGGTCGTGGTGCCCGGCGCACCGAACGGGCCGCCCTTGCCCGCGACGACGTCGCGGGTGCCCAGGAAGCGGTGGCTCGCCCGGTCGAAGACGAGCTCGTCGCGGACGCCGTCCCGGGTGCGGGTGACCGCGACCCCGTGGCGTCCCGCGGCGTCGACGCCGTCGTCCCTCAGCCTGACCCCGGGGATCTCGGCGATCGCGCGGTACAGCGCCGCGCGCACCCGGGGCGGCGCGGGCCGGTCGATCAGGTCGGACGCGGCCGCCCACTGCCGGTCGCCCCGGTCGCCCTCGCCCTGGTCCGCCAGGAGGTCGAGCAGGGCGCCGGTGTCGGTGGGCAGGGCTCCGAGGTAGGGGCGCTCGATCGGCGGCGACGCCGGGCAGGGGCCGACCACGCTCTCGCCGTCCGGCGGGAGCTCCTCGCCCGGACGCGGCCGGACCGAGTTCTTCTCGATGACGAGGCCGCTCCCCGCGCCGCCGGCGGGCAGCCAGGTCCGGGTGCGGACCTCGTACCAGCGGCCCGTGCCGCCGACCCGCCGCCGCGTCACGGTCTCCTGGTAGACGATCTGGTCGGCGCGGGGCGCCGGGCCGGCCGCCGCCCGGTCGGCGGCCCGGTCGAGGACGGCGGCGACCTCGGCCGTCCGCCCGGGTTCCCGGTGACCGGCGAGGAACGTGGCCACCACACCCGCACAGGCCGCTGCGGCGACGCCGGACAGCAGCAGCGGGCGCCGCCGCCGGACGGGCCCGCCGTACGCCCGCCGCCGCCAGCGGTTCTCGGCCCCGGTCACGTCGATGTCCGCGGGGACCTCGGAGCGCAGCCGCTCCACCAGCTTGAGCTCATCCATCGTGGTCCTCCTCGGCGAGGGCTTCGCGCAGCTTGCGGCGGATCCTGTTCATGCGGGACCGGACCGTCCCGGCGGGCACGGCGAGGGCTTCGGCGACCTCGTCGTAGGTCAGACCCGCCCACGTCACCAGCAGCAGCACTTCGCGCTGCGCCGCGGGCAGACCGGCGATGGCCGCGGCGACCGCCCGCGACCGGGCGCCCGCCTGGACGCGGTCCTCGACCGCGTCCGTGAAGGGCTCGGTGACCGGGTCGAGTCCGTTGCGCGCGAGGGCGCGCAGGGCCCGCACCTCGGCGCGGCGGTGGCGGCGGATCAGGTTGGTCGCGATCCCGTAGAGCCAGGGCCGCGCGTCGGGACGCGCCGCGTCGTAGCGGCGGCGGCGGTCGAAGGCGACGAGGAAGGTCTCGGCGACGACGTCCTCGGCGGCGTCCCGGCCCAGGCGCCGCGCCGCGTACCGCATGATCTCCGGGGCGTGCCGGCGGAACAGGCCCGCGAACCTCTCGGGCTCGGTCCGGGACGCGGCGATCAGGGACGCGTCGGTGGGGTCGTCATCGGCGGCGGGCTCGGGCCGCGGGGGCGAGGAGCGGCTCGTTGTCGGCATGCGCGGGCCTCTCGGTCGTGGACGTTTCACCCCCTCTTGCCCGTGCGGCCGCGTACGGGTCCCTCCGGTTCAGGAGCCGTCCTCGACGACGCCGGCGCGGGTCTCGCGTTCCGGCGTGCGGAGCAGGAGGTAGCCGAGCAGGGCGCCGGCGATCTGGAACCCGGCGATCGCGAGGACCAGGCCGACCGGGCCGATCGCGTCGGCGGACGCGGCGGTCAGCGCGGCGCCGACCGCGGACGCGCCGATCTTGAGGCTGCCGGCCGTGGTGTTGACCTGCCCGAGCCGGTCGGGGGGCGACTCGCGCTGGCGCAGCATGAGCGTGGCCGCGAACACCGGCCCCTCCGCGACGCCCGCGGCGACGAACGCCGCCGTCGCCCACGGCAGGGAGGGCGTGACGGCGAGCGCGGCGAGCGACGCGCCGAACGCGACGAGTCCGGCGATCATGACGGGTTCGGCGTGCCGGGGCGTCAGCCACCGGCTGGACGCCAGGGAGCCGATCAGCGAGCCGACCGCCATCGCCACGAGGAGCCGCCCGCCCGCGCTGGGCGGCGCGCCGATGTGCTCGGCGAGCAGCACCGCCGTGACGGCGACGCCGCCGAAGCCCATCCACGCGAGGGTCGTCGCGACGGTCAGGCCCCGCAGCACCCGGCCCTGGGCCAGCACCACCAGCCCGCCTGTGATCACTGAGCCGACCCCGGCCGGCGGCGGCCGCGGCCGCGCGCCCGTCTCGGTCTCGACGGCCGCGGCCCGCCCGCCGACCGCGCCGGTGTCGGCCGCGGCCTCCACCGCCGCCGTGCCCGGCGCGGCCGCGTCGGCGCTCGCGGACGGGCCGGGGAAGGGCAGGAACGGGAGGGTCAGGAGGCCGAGGACGCCGACCGCGACGACGGCGGTCCCGGCGTACTGGCCGCCGGCCAGGGCGGCCAGGCCGGCGGCGAGGCCGGGGCCGGCGATCCCGGCGAGGTTGTAGCTGGAGGCCTCCAGCCCGTAGGCGCGCGAGAGCCGGCCGGCCGGGACGAACCGGGGCAGCAGGCTGGTCAGCGCGACGACGATGGGCTCGGTGCAGCCGATCACGGCGGCGACGACCAGCGCCAGGGCGAGCGGCGAGCGTCCCGCGAGGACCAGCAGCAGCCCGGTCGAGGCGACGTAGCAGGCGGCGAGGGCGACGGCGCCGCGGCGGGGGCGCGCCACCCGGTCCAGCGCGTTCCCGATCACGGGGCCGCTCAGCACGTACGGCAGCGTCATCGCGGTCTGCAGGTACCCGGCGGTGGCGGCGTGGCCGGTCCGCGCCTGGACGGTCAGGACCAGCGCGGTCGCGACACCCTCGGCGGAGACGCGCAGCATCGTCGCCGAGGTGAGGTGGAGGGGCAGCCCCGCGTTCCTGCCGATCACCCTCGAATGGTGGCATATCGTCCGCCGCCTAGACTGCGGAGGGTGACGGCAGCGAAGACAGCGCACGAGCACCGGGTCACCAGCGAGGTCGGACGGCTGAGGACGGTGCTGCTGCACCGCCCCGGCGCGGAGCTCAAGCGGCTGACCCCGCGCAACAGCGACAAGCTCCTGTTCGACGCGATCCCGTGGGCGGGCCGGGCGCAGGAGGAGCACGACGCGTTCGCCGAGGCGCTGCGGTCGCGCGGCGTCGAGGTCCTGTACGTGACCGAGCTGCTGCAGGACGCCCTGGAGTACGAGGCCGCGCGCGAGCAGGCGATCGCCGACGCCATCGTCGACCTGCGCCTCGGGGACCAGCTCCGCCGCGTCGTCGAGGACCACCTGCGCGGGCTCGACCCCGAGAACCTCGCGCACACGCTGATCGCCGGGCTCGCGCACGAGGAGCTGAAGGCCGGGCACGGCCTGGTCTACCGGCTGATGGACGAGCGGGACTTCATCGTCGACCCGCTGCCGGGCCTGCTGTTCACGCGCGACAACAGCACGTGGATCGGCGACCGCGTGGCGGTGACGAGCCTCGCGATGGAGGCGCGGCGGCGCGAGTCGGCCCTCACCGGCCTGATCTACGCGCACCATCCGCGGTTCGCCGGGGTGGAGCCGGTCTACAGCCCGTCCCTGGAGCACCTGGAGGGCGGCGACGTCCTGCTGCTGCGCCCGGGTGTGATCGCCGTGGGCACCGGCGAGCGGACGACGCCGGCGGGCGTCGAGCGCCTGGCCCGCCAGGTGATCGGGGCCGGGCTGGCCCGCACGGTGCTGGCCGTGCCGATCGCGCAGGAGCGCGCCACCATGCACCTCGACACCGTCTGCACGATGGTCGACGTCGACACCGTCGTGATGTACCCGCCGGTGGCGCACTCGCTCACCGCCTACACGGTGACGCTGGACGACGGCCACCTGCGCGTCGCCGAGCCGCGCCCGTTCCTCCAGGCCGCCGCCGACGCGATGGGCCTGGACCGCCTCAAGGTGATCGACACCGGTCTCGACCCGGTCACCGCCGAGCGCGAGCAGTGGGACGACGGGAACAACACCCTCGCCGTGGCGCCGCGCCTGTGCGTCGCCTACGAGCGCAACATCGAGACCAACGCGCAGCTGGAGGCGTCCGGGATCGAGGTCATCCGGATCAGTGGGAGCGAGCTCGGGACGGGGCGGGGCGGTCCCCGCTGCATGTCGTGCCCGATCCTGCGCGAGGAGATCTGAGCCGCGCCCGGGGCGGCCGGGGAGAAGAGGGTTCTGCGTTCTTCCCGGCGCCGGGGGCTCAGAGGCGCGCGGCGCCGGGAAGAACCATCAACGCTCGCGATGTCGACGGGGGCACGACATCGCCCGAGCGTTGGAGAGGACCATACAAGGTCGGACGGGGTTCCTTCCAGGCAGGGTCGCTCTATGCCGGATATGCCCGACTTGGAGCTACTTCACTCCTGGTTCCGTTGCAGAGGTCTTCATCCGGCTCGTCGAGCAGGTCCGGAAAGGCGGAGAGATCCGGGACGACGGCGTGCGCGCCGGCGGGAGCGGCCATCCGCTCGTCGCCGGACGACCTGGGCGTCCGCAGGATGGCCCAGACGGTCGTGGTGCCGTCCTCGTGGCGCACCCCCCAGCCCTCGGACAGCGCCTCGACGATGCCGAGCCCGCGCCCGCCGAGCGAGGAGAGCGTGCCCGGTCCCCGGCGCGGCTCGGTCATGGCGCCGCCGTCGCTGACCTCCAGTTCGAGGAGGTCGCCGCGGCAGAGCCAGCAGACCTTCACCTGGCCGGACGGCAGCGGCCGCGCGTGCCGCAGTGCGTTGCTGAGCAGCTCGCTGACGATGACACTGGCGTCGTCCACGACGGAGTCGTAGACCCCCGAATCGGCCAGCTCCGAGCTGAGGCGCCTGCGGGCGACCGCGACGCTGGACGGTGCGTGTGGTAGCAGTACGACGCTCGACGCCCTCACCTCCCCGATGCTCCGCTCACTCGGACGAGTCCCGTCATCACCCTTCCGGTACGTCCGAAATGCCCTGATGGCCATGACGGGAAACCAGGACGAACCAGTTCACCACCTGCACAACGAGTCATCAGCCGTCCGGTCACGGTGATCACCCCCGGGATCGGAATCTCGTCACCAACGGCGACCAACCAAGGATCTATCCAGCCAACGGCGGATTTACTCCTCACGCACGCGTTTCGTCCGTCACACGCCGCCGTCACCGCACTTCTCCGCACCGTTCCCAGCCTGCCACCCCGCGAGACCGCCGAAAGCGCTGGTCACGCCCGTCTCACCGGACCGCCCGGGGCGGACTGTCCGCACGGTAAGTAACCGTCCGCTCAGCGCGCCGAACGCAACACCAGGCGCATGCACGTCCCCTCGCCCGCCCGCGCGCCACCTGCGGGTCCCCGCCCGTTCGTGACGGAGAGTAGTCGACCGGCCTGTTCTTCCTGGGTGTTTTCAGAGGGATTTGACTGGTTATTCAGAGTTTGGGGGGTTTCGATGTGAGATGTCTCACGCTCGGCCGGGTGCGCGGAGATCGTGCCGCCCTGCGCCTCCGTCAGCCGTCGGACGATGTAGAGGCCGAGCCCGATGCCGCCGAACCGGCGGCGGTCGCCCGCGTCGCCCTGGACGAACCGCTCGAAGATCCGCTCATGGTCGCCGGCCGGGATGCCGATGCCCTCGTCGGAGACCGTGACGACGATGCCGGAACCCTCGCGGCGGGCGCGCACCCGCACGGTCCCGCCGTCCGGGGAGTACTTGAACGCGTTCTCCAGCAGCTGCCCGAGGACGATGTCGGTGGCCATCGCGTCCCCGCTGCACGGCGGCAGGTCGGGGGCGATCTCCAGCTCCACCCGGTGCAGCGGCGACAGCGAGCGGAACCCGGCGACCACGCCCTCCAGGACCCGGCCGAGATCGAACGGCTCGATCGTCACGGCCAGCTCGTCGGCCCCGGCGCGCGACCCGAGCAGCAGGTGCTCCACGAGCCGCCCGAGCGACTGGGCCCGCTCGGCGATGGTGGCGACCGCGGCGCGGCGGTCGGCGTCGGTCAGCTCGTCCCACCGGTTGACCAGCGTGGACGCGAACCCCTGCACGACCGTGATCGGGGTGCGCAGCTCGTGGCTGGTCGTGGCGAGGAACAGGTCCTTGGCCTCCTCCAGCGCCTTGGCCTCGGAGACGTCGCGGAAGTCGACGACCAGCTCGCCGGTCTCCTCGATCTCGGCGGCCAGCACGTTCAGCCACGTGCCCGACTCCAGGCGGAACGTGAGCATCTCGCCGAGATCGGGCATGTCGAAGGGCAGCGGGCGCCCGATCGCGTCCTCCGGCGGGATGCCGGTCAGGGTGTGCGCGGAGTTGTTCCAGTGCCGGACGACGAGGTCGTGGTCCAGCACCGCGATGCCGTCGGCGCTGGAGTCGATGACGGCGCGCTCGTGGGCCCGCTGCCGGACGACCTCCGCGTAGGCGACGGCGTTGCCGACCGCGACCCCGGCGTGCCCGGCGAGCAGCTCCAGCAGTTCGAGCTCGGTGTGCCCGACCTTGCGTCCGGAGAACAGCGCGTAGAGCGCGCCGTACGGCCGGTTCTGCAGGTAAGACAGGCCGAGCGCGATCGTGTGCAGGCCGGGCAGTTCCGACCAGATCAGGTCGCCGAGGCGCCGCTCGCCCGTCGCGAGCTTGACGGTCTTGCCCGACCGCAGCAGCTCCCCGACCAGGCTCGGTCGCAGCTCGGCGCACCGGCCGCGCATCCGCTCCGGCAGCCCCGACATGCTGACCAGCCGCAGCCGCTCACCCTCGATCTTGACGAATCCGCCCGCGTCGGCGCCGGTCAGCTCGATGAGCGCGGCGGTGATCCGGTCGAGCACGACGGCCAGGTCGAGCTCGGCGCCGAGGTCGGCGACGATGTCGTTCAGCCGCCGGACCAGCCGGGCCCGCTCGGTCATCCGGTTCTGGACGATCTCGTCGTCCTCGACCGGGTGGTACACCCCGACCCAGCCGAGCAGCGTGCCCCTCGGATCCTTCAGCAGGCTCGTGTCGATGCGCACGTCGATGAGCCGGCCCTCGCGGTGGAAGCGGCGGGTGGCGATCGAGATCTGCCCGCCGTCGGTCTCGCCCTCGCCGCCGCGCCGGGTGAGGAGCCGCTCCTGGACGGCGTTGTGCTCGGCCTTCAGCTCGTCGGGGACGATCGGCGGGACCCGGCCGAGCATCTCCTCGGCGCTCCAGCCGAACATGCGCTCGGCCGCCGGGTTCCACACGGTGACCCGGTGCCGCTGGTCCACGGCTACGATCGCGTCGGCGGCGCTCTCGATGACGGCCCGCGCGATCGGATCGTGCACGTGCTGATACACGTCTGTCATCGTGCCACCGCACTCCGGCATGGCGCCGGGCAACTTGCGCCGAAACTTGCTTTCGACCCAAACCTTACCGTCTGGTAAGCCTACCGATGAGCAGGGCCGCGACCCCCGCCACCAGGAACGACAGCAGCGAGGCGCTCATCCACGTCTGCGGCGTGAAGTGCAGCGCGTCCCGCACGTCCGACCAGAAAGCGGTCCACCGCGCGACCGTGCCCGGGTTGACGAGCTGGTAGACGACGAACCCGATCGCCCATGCCGCGATCATGCCCCAGCGGGACGGCGCGGTCCGCGAGACGTCCCAGCCGCCGGCCCGGCGGCGGCCGAGGAAGAAGTCGGCGGCGAGGACGCCGAGCATCGGCACGAACACCGATCCGATCAGCGACAGGAAGCCCGCGTAGTCGCCGATGTCGAGGACCAGCGCGAGCACGGTGATGCCGACGCCGAGCGCGACGCTCAGCACCCGGCGGTCGGCCCGGGGGAACAGGTTCTGGATCGACACCGCCGTGGAGTAGGTGTCGGCGAACGACTGGTCGGCCTCCCGCAGCACGAACACGGCGAAGAACACCACGCCCAGCGAGACGCCCAGGAACGGGTCGAAGATCCTGCTCGAGTCGCCCGCCACCAGCGCCAGCGCGAGCAGCCCGAGGACGTAGGCGACGATCTGCGTGACGGAGTAGCCGACGGCCGCGGCGCCGAAGGCCCCGCGCTCGGTGCGCGCGTGCCGGGTGTAGTCGGCGGCGACCGGGACCCAGGAGATCGACACCGCCAGCGCGGCGTCCGCGCCGAGCCAGAACCCGCCCCACGAGCCCTGCGTCAGGTCGGGCAGCGGCTCCCGGACGAGCTGGACGTAGAAGTACACGAGCGCGATCGCCACGGCGACGGTCACGTAGCGGCGCAGCAGCCGCACCGAGCCGAGCGGCCAGACCGTCAGCACGGTGGTGATCGCGCCCGCGGCGACCACGTAGCCCCAGCGCGGGACGCCGTCCCACAGCTCGCGGGCGGCGTCGGCGATGACGATCAGCTCGAACGTCCCCCACCCGACGAGCTGGGCGATGTTGAGGACGGTCGGCGCGTACGACAGCTTCGCGCCGAACAGGCCGCGCAGCAGCACCATCGCGGGCTGCCCGGTCCGCGCGCCGGGCACGGCGGCCAGGCCGAGCATCAGCCCGCCGAGGGCCGTCCCGACGGCCATCGCGACGATGCCCGCCATGATCGAGATCGTGGGGCGGCCGCCGGCGTCCGGCGCGAGGACGGTGTAGGCGCCGGAGAAGGCCAGGAGGCTGACCCCGAGGTTCCCCCAGAAGGCGCTCTGGTCCCAGAAGCCGAGGACCTTGGGGGCCGGCTCGTCGAGGGTGAAGGGGACCTCGTCGGGGGCGCGCTCGCCCTGAGGGCGCTTTTCGACGTCGGACGTCACGGGACACACACTCCCTACGCCGGCATTACCCGGACAGGTTCATGCGGTCGGCGACGCCTTGGAGGCCGCCCTCTCAGCCCGGCTGTGGCCCGAGCTCCCGCGGTCATCGGTCAGGCCCGATCGTACAACCGCCCGTCACGCCCCAGAAGAGGGCAACCGGGTCAGATCACGCGAAAGTTTTCAGATCCCCCAGAGTCATCGAGCTCATGCAGCGACATCGACGCTCACGCAGCACCATCGACGCTCACGCGGTGTCATCGACGCTCACGCGACGTACGGCGGACCATCCCCCGCGCCCTCCATCGGCCGGCCCGCCTCGGCCCACCCGTGCATGCCGTCGCCGACGTTCCTCGCCAGCCACCCCGCCTGATTGAGCGCGGACGTGACCTGGGCGGACCGCGCCCCGGACCGGCAGATCACGTAGACCTCCCGGTCGCGGGGGATCTCGCCGGCGCGGTCGCCGAGATGGCGCATGGGGATATGGACCGCCGCGGGCGCGTGGCCCGCGTCCCACTCGTCCTGCTCCCGGACGTCCAGCAGGTAGCCGTCCTGCGGAACATCCGCGGCGACCACGGCCGGCACGTCTTCCCCGAAATTCATCACACCCCCCATGGAACCGTGCGAAGCCCCCCTGCGTCGAATCACGCATGCGGTATCGGACGCTCGTTTTCGCAGCGCCCGGGCTGGCCTTGCTCCTGTCCACGGCCGCCTGCGGCGACGAACAGGCAAACGGAAACTCCGCCGGAGCGCCTTCGGGCACGACGTCCGTGCAGCCGTCCGGCTCACCGGCGGACACGCTCACCGTGCGGGTGAAGGCCTCCAAGGAGGCGCCCGCCAAGACCTGGAGGCTGTCCTGCGCCCCGCCGGGCGGGGACCATCCCGAGGCGGCCGGCGCCTGCGCGGCGCTCACCAAGGTCAAGGATCCCTTCGCGCCCGTCCCCAAGGACCAGATGTGCACCAAGATCTACGGCGGTCCGGAGATCGCCACGGTCGAGGGCACCTGGCAGGGCAAGCGGATCGACACCACGTTCACCCGCGACGACGGCTGCCAGCTGCACCGCTGGAGCCAGATCGGCCCGGTCTTCGGGAACGTCCCGAAGGTCCGCTGATCCCGTCCCCGATCCTTCGTCCCGTCCGGACGAGCCATCCCCGTTCCGGCTCCGTCCCCGACTCCCGTCGCCAGGCCCCGGCACCCGCCGGGGCCTGGCCCGTCTCACGGCGCCCGGGGCCCGCTACTTGAGGAGGCGGGACATGCGGCGGTCGGCGAGCGGCTTGCCGCCCGTCTGGCAGGTGGGGCAGTACTGGAGCGCCGAGTCGGCGAACGACACCTCGCGCACTGTGTCCCCGCACACCGGGCATTTCTCGCCCGCGCGCCCGTGCACCCGCAGACCGGTCTTCTTCTCGCCCTTGAGGTCCTGGGCTTCGAGGCCGCGCGAGCGCTCCACCGCGTCCCGCAGCGTGGTGACGATCGCCTCGTGCAGGACGGCGACGTCCTCCTCGGTCAGCGAGGACGCGATCTTGAAGGGGGACATCCTGGCGACGTGCAGCACCTCGTCGGAGTAGGCGTTGCCGATACCGGCGATCACCTTCTGGTCGCGCAGCAGCCCCTTGATCTGGCTGCGCTTGCCGTTGACGATCCCCGCCAGGGCGGCGGTGGTGAACGACTCGTCCAGGGGGTCGGGGCCGAGTGAAGCCACGCCGGGCACGTCGTCGGGGTCGCGGACGACGTAGACGGCGAGGCCCTTCTTGGTGCCGGCCTCGGTGAGGTCGAAGCCCGAGCCGTCGTCCAGGTGCACGCGCAGGGCGAGCGGGTTCTTGCCTCCGGGCCGGACGGGCCTGGCCGGGATCTCGTCGCGCCAGCGCAGCCAGCCGGCGCGGGCGAGGTGGACGACGAGGTGCAGCCCGTCGACGTCGAGGTCGAGGAACTTGCCGTGCCGGGTCGCGCCGGTGACGGTCAGCCCGCCGAGCGCGGTCACCGGCGGGTCGTAGGTCTTCAGCGCGGAGATGGCGAGAACATCGACGCGGGCGACGGCATGGCCGACCGCGCGCTCCCGCAGGAACCCCGCCAGCGCCTCCACCTCAGGTAGCTCAGGCATGGGTTCAGTATCCGCGACGAGGCACGCTGCCGGAACGTCCGTCCACAGCCCTGTGGACGCCTGTGGAAAACTCTGGGGGCGGTGTGACCCGGATCTCGGAATCACCGATACCCCCCAGGGGTTGTCACGGGTGTCCGGTTATGGCAGCATGAGGCCCACGAGATACCCCCCAGGGGTAAAACATCGAGGGAGAAGACGATGAGCACCGCCACCTACACCGTCAGCGGAATGACCTGCGGCCACTGCGTGAGCTCGGTGACCGAGGAGGTCGAGCAGATCGCCGGTGTGACCGGCGTGGACGTCGACCTCCAGACCGGCAGGGTCACCGTCACGAGCGAGACCCCCCTCGACGACGCCCGGGTCAAGGACGCCGTCGAGGAGGCCGGATACCAGCTGACCTCCTGAGCGGACCGCGCCTCGCCCCCGCGGCGGGGTGCGTCCCTCGCAACACCGAGCGGAGTGAAACGGCAATG
The DNA here is from genome assembly GCF_040653175.1 of Actinomadura sp. NPDC048032. NCBI lineage: Bacteria > Bacillati > Actinomycetota > Actinomycetes > Streptosporangiales > Thermomonosporaceae > Actinomadura > Actinomadura sp. NPDC048032. The sequence goes on along the minus strand of NZ_JBEZJP010000042.1, from coordinate 3,263 downwards.
AACAGCGCGACCAGGCTGGGGGCCTACGCGGTGGGCCTGGCGGTCGTCTTCGGAGGCGCCGCGAGCGTCGGCAAGATCGTCGGCCCCGTCGGAGGAACGGCGAAGATGGCGTCCCACGAGAACGGCGAAGGCGGGCACGGCAGCGGAGGGCACGGCGGCGGTGGGCACGAGACCGCGGCGTCCCACGCGCCGGGCGGCCTCCAGGTGTCGGAGGACGGCTTCACGCTGGCCCCGCAGCGGACCGTCCTCACCGCCGGGGAGAAGACGGACTTCCGGTTCACGATCAACGGGCCGGACGGCAGGCCCGTCACCGGGTTCAAGCCGCTGCACGGCAAGCGCCTGCACCTGATCGTGGCGCGGCGCGACCTGTCCGGCTTCCAGCACGTGCACCCGACCGAGGCCGGGGGCGGCGTCTGGACCGTCCCGATCACGCTGGCCAAGCCCGGCGTGTACCGGTTCTTCACCGACATCCAGCCGGACGGCGCGAAGCGGCAGCTCACGCTCGGCACGGACGTGTTCGTCCCCGGCGACCTGAAGCCCGCGCCGCTGCCCGGGCCCGAGCAGGTCGCGAAGGTGGACGGCTACGAGGTGCGGCTCACCGGGGGCCTCACTCCCGGGAAGTCGACCGAGCTGACCCTGAGCGTGAGCAAGGACGGCAGGCCGGTCACCGACCTGGAGCCCTACCTTGAGGCCTACGGGCACCTCGTCGCGCTGCGGCAGGGCGACCTGGCCTACCTCCACGTCCACCCGGACGGGGAGCCCGGCGACGGCGAGACCGAGCCCGGCCCCGGGATCACGTTCTTCGCCGAGGCGCCCAGCTCCGGCGCGTACCGCCTGTACCTGGACTTCAAGCACGACGGCAAGGTCCGCACGGCCGAGTTCACGGTGCACGCCGGGAACGTCCCCGCCCAGGAACAGGGCGAGGAGCCCGAACCGGGCCACGACGACCGGCCCCACACCCACTGACGTTCCGATCGAGGCAGAGGAGGACGCGATGAGCACGGACGCTGTGTCCGGGCGTGTCGAGCTGGCGATCGGCGGTATGACGTGCGCGTCGTGCGCCAACCGCATCGAGCGGAAGCTCAACAAGATGGACGGCGTGACCGCCACGGTCAACTACGCCACCGAGAAGGCCAGGGTCGAGTTCGCGCCGGAGGTCTCGCCCGACGAGCTGATCGCCACGGTGGAGAAGGCGGGCTACTCCGCCGCCCTCCCCGCCCCGCCGAAGGCCGCCGGCGAGGCGGCCCCGGAGCCGGCCGACGAGCTGCGCCCGCTGCGGCAGCGGCTGGTCACCGCGGTGGTGCTGTCGATCCCGGTGATCGCGATGGCGATGGTCCCGGCGCTCCAGTTCGAGGCGTGGCAGTGGCTGTCGCTGACGCTCGCCGCCCCCGTCGTGGTGTACGCGGGCTGGCCGTTCCACCGGGCCGCGGCGGTCAACCTGCGGCACGGCACGGCGACCATGGACACGCTGATCTCGCTCGGCACGCTGGCCGCGTTCGCGTGGTCGCTGTGGGCGCTGTTCTTCGGCACCGCGGGAGAGCTGGGCATCAAGCACGGGTTCGAGTTCTCGATGACCCGCTCGGACGGGTCGATGAACATCTACCTGGAGGCCGCCTCCGGCGTGATCATGTTCATCCTCGCCGGGCGGTACTTCGAGACGCGCTCCAAGCGCCGTGCGGGCGCCGCGCTGCGCGCCCTGCTGGAACTCGGCGCCAAGGAGGTCTCGGTCGTCCGGGACGGCCGCGAGGAGCGGATCCCGGTCGACCGGCTGGCCGAGGGGGACCTGTTCGTCGTCCGCCCCGGCGAGAAGATCGCCACGGACGGCGCGGTCGAGGAGGGCTCGTCCGCCGTGGACGCGTCCATGCTGACCGGCGAGTCGGTCCCGGTGGAGGTCGGACCCGGCGACACCGTGGTCGGCGCGACCGTGAACGCGGGCGGACGGCTGCTGGTGCGCGCCACCCGGGTCGGTTCCGGCACCCAGCTCGCGCAGATGGCGCGGCTGGTGGAGGACGCGCAGACCGGCAAGGCGCAGGTGCAGCGGCTCGCCGACCGGATCTCGGGCGTCTTCGTCCCGGTCGTGATCGCGCTGGCGCTCGGCACGCTCGGCTTCTGGATCGGCACCGGCGAACCCCTCGCCGGCGCCTTCACCGCCGCGGTCGCCGTGCTGATCATCGCCTGCCCGTGCGCCCTCGGCCTGGCCACCCCGACCGCGCTGATGGTCGGGACCGGGCGCGGCGCGCAGCTCGGCATCCTGATCAAGGGCCCGGAGGTGCTGGAGTCCACCCGCGCGATCGACACCGTCGTGCTGGACAAGACCGGCACCGTCACCACCGGCAAGATGGCCCTGGTCGACGTCATCACCGCCGACGGCGTCGCGGAGGAGGACGTGCTGCGGCTGGCGGGCGCGCTGGAGAACGCGTCCGAGCACCCCATCGCCCAGGCCATCGCCAGGGGCGCCGCCGAGCGGGTCGGAGACCTCGGCACGGTCGAGGACTTCGCGAACGTCGAGGGCCTCGGCGTCCAGGGGATGGTGGACGGCCACGGCGTCCTGGCGGGCCGCCCGCGGCTGCTCGCCGAGTGGTCGCAGCACCTCACGCCCGACCTCGAACGCGCCATGGAGAAGGCCCAGGCCCTCGGCCACACCGCCGTCGCGGTCGGCTGGGACGGCGAGGCCCGCGCGGTGGTCACCGTCGCGGACCAGGTCAAGCCCACCTCCCGGGAGGCGATCGAGCGGCTGCGCGGGCTCGGGCTGCGTCCGGTCCTGCTGACCGGCGACAACGAGACGGTGGCCCGCACGGTCGCCGACGAGGTGGGGATCGAGGAGGTCATCGCCGACGTCCTGCCGCAGGACAAGGTGGACGTCGTCAAGCGCCTCCAGTCGGAGGGGCGGACGGTCGCCATGGTCGGCGACGGGGTCAACGACGCCGCCGCTCTGGCCCAGGCCGACCTCGGCCTGGCGATGGGCACCGGCACGGACGTGGCGATCGAGGCGTCCGACCTGACCCTGGTGCGCGGCGACCTGCGGGCCGCGGCCGACGCCATCCGGCTGTCGCGCCGCACGCTGGCCACGATCAAGGGCAACCTGTTCTGGGCCTTCGCCTACAACGTGGCCGCCCTGCCCCTCGCGGCGTCGGGCCTGCTCACCCCGATGATCGCCGGAGGCGCCATGGCGTTCTCCTCGGTCTTCGTGGTCACGAACAGCCTGCGCCTGCGGCGTTTTAACTGATCACGGGGCGTGCCGTGTCGGGACGGGGGCCCGACAC